>NZ_JBNKPP010000046.1:0-41249 GCF_050295395.1 Agarivorans sp. | reverse complement strand
ATCAGCTGGATCACTTCAACAGTCTCTCTAACCAGCAGCAAGATGATATTATTGGCCGCAGAAAAAGCGATAACGTCGAATTTCCAGAGTCTCCGGCATTTGCCCACGTGCGTCGAACCGCTCAAGAAAGCTTTAGCCCCGAAGCCTTTATGCTACGCCGAAGCCTTCCTTGGATTAAAGGTCAGGACTGTGGGCTTAATTTCGTGTGTTTTGCCAGCAGTTTATACCCTTTTGAGATACAGCTAAAACGGATGCTGGGCCTTGAAGACGGTATTGAAGATGGCTTATTCCAGTTTAGCCGCCCTCTCACTACTGGCTATTACTGGTGCCCACCGATAGACGGCGAGCAACTTGATCTATCACGTTTGAGTTAACTGTCACATTCGGTTTTGTACAGTTTCATCCCACGCGCTTGGTAGTTAGCCAAGGCGCTGGGGTGGTCTAAATCACAAGTGTGTACCCAGACGCGACTAGCTTGCCACTGCCAGGCACTATGTAAACAGCGGCTAAGTAATCCTCCACCAATTCCTTGGCCTAGAAAGTGTTTAGCTAAGCCAAAGTAAGCTATCTCCACACTCTCATCAGAGTGTTTTTCTAGTTCAAAATAACCCACAAATTGCTCGTTTTGATAGGCGGAAAAGGTTCTTAACGTAGCGGCTTGAGTATAGTTGTTCCAATCTTGTTCAGACCACTCACGTTTATCATTCCACTGCCAGTGTTGACCAACTTCTAAATAGAATTCTCTACTTGCCGTAGCCTGCCTTTGCTTAACTTCTTTTATGATAATAGTGCTTGCTAGGGGTTTGGCTTGCAGTTGCTTGATGTGGAGTTGTTGTAAATAGTAGGTATTGTTAGGCATGTGGCTTACTGGTTGCAGTTATTTCCCCCAGTGTAACAATTGATGGCTAGCCGCTCTATACTTAGATATGTTGGCCATAGGCCTGAATAGCTTAATGTTTAACTGACTATAATTGTCGAAAATCTTTACACTAGGCCGCTAAATATATTTGATTTAATAGTTAATTTATTGAAGTACAAACATAAAAATAGTGTGGCATAATTTATGCTGGGTCACTTACATAATACAAATCAGTAATTGCTTTTTAATAGCCATGCTCATAACTAAGAAGGTTGTTATGTTTTCTAAACTTATTCGCATTATATCGGCAGTGTTTGCCATTGGTATATTTGGTCAAGTTTGGGCGGCACCAATTACACACTATGTGGGTACCAGCTGTAATCTTGGTAATGCCCAGTTAACGTCAATTAAAGAGGTAAGTGCTGCTGCTAACCCTGCAGACGGTGTCGTGTTATCGGATGAACTGCTGGTGAATGGCCCCTATGATGCGACCGGTTGTTTGGTGTTTGATGGTAATGATGACCCTAGCGATCCAGTTATTAATATTGGTCAAAACGGCGATGGCTTTTTGAATACCACCTACGGTCCCGATGATAGTCTATTTTTCATTGAGCCTGATGAGTTGCAAAACCTAGATGACATCCCTTTCGAAGTAGCTGATGACCCTGGCTGGATTCAATTGGCTGATGTCGATCAAAATTTGAACGTAACTTATGACCAATCTGGTCCTGTGACACCCGGTGGGTTATTCCTAGATATTGATGCCCTATTAGACATGTCATTTACTTGTGTCGGTGGCGATGTGGGGGAATGTACAGCAGTAGAGTGGGTAATTCAAACTGACCCTTATATTATCGAACAGGTGCAACAGTTATTAGGTGAAGCCACCTTTGACCACTTGGCTTTCTCTGTTAAAGTGGCTGGAAGCTTCATTATCTATGATTTTGATTTTGTAGATATTTTTGAAACTGAACCCGGCTTGAACTTTTTAACACCGTATCAGTTATCAGGTACCTTAAATACAGGCGATTTTCTAAATCGACAAGGCAATCCACAAGCTATTTCTCATATGAGTGTTTGGGCGCGTGACCCCGCTGATTCTAGCGTTGTTGTTAGTGAACCTAGTAGTATAGGGATCCTAATTTTAGCTTTGATGGGGACACTGATGTCTCGCTTGGCTCGCCGTAAACAGTAGCTTTAGGCTTTACAGATTAAATAAAAGCAAAAAATGGCCATTACTTTGGCCGTTTTTTGTTTCTAAATAGTTATGTGTTTAGTCTATTGACGCGAGAATGGCATCGAGTTTTGCGTATTTTTCGTCAATGGCTTTCTCGGCAGTGGCATCATATTGTTGACTTAATAGGTCAATTTCACTTCGTTGAATGTCTTTCCATAAGGTTAATGCTTTTAAGCGTTGTTCGTTACTTAAGCTTTCTAACACGTTAACTTTGACAGGTTCTATTTGGGCTTGAGCAAATAATTGGTCAAGTTGCTGGTATAAGGAACTAAAGCTGACTTCCGTTTTTAAACTAGTGTTTTTCGAATCAAGTGCAAACTTATCTTCTAACTGTTTCATATATGCTCGCCATTCTCGAGCTTGAGCTTGTAACTCTATTGGAAGCAGTGCAATGGATGCATCGTAATCGACCATCATAAATGGGTCTTTTAATGCGTTTAGTTCTGCTAAGTCTTCTGCTTGAGGGCCAGCCATATACACAGCAAAGGCTAGCACTGGAGCAAATAGGCGCAGATTTTGTTTAAGTCGTTTATTCATGCTAAATTCCTGTTTGACTTAGTATCTCATGCTGATGTCAAAACCAACTGGTTCAGGGGGCATCCTGATCCGGTTGGTACTCCAACAAATCACCAGGTTGACATTCTAATACCTGACAAATTGCGTTTAGGGTTGAAAAGCGTACGGCTTTGGCTCGTCCTGTTTTCAATATCGATAAGTTTTGAATGGATATGCCAACGGATTCAGACAAGTCGTTCAAACGCATTTTTCGCTTTGCTAACATAACATCCAAATTAATGATTATCGCCATCGCTCCCTCCTTAGATAGTGGCATCTACGTCTGCTTGAATTTGCACACCGAGTTGCATGACGTAAGCAACCATTACCATAAATAGACCTGCGAGTAGCAGAGGGAAGTCGACCGATATCAGCTCCATGCTCATCCATTGGTGCATTGGAGGAAAAGGGGGGAAGATGTCTATCGGAGGGGGAGGGAAGAATAGGCCTTCGCCCATTGGCGGCGGAGGGGGCATTATATAAGGGAGTATGACGTTTTCTATAAAGTAGTTAGCAATAGTGTTAATTACAAAAAGAGTGAGTAAGCTACAGCCAATTTTTCTAAAATAATTGCTGGCCTGGGTGGTAAAGACTTTGCCTTGACTATAGGACTTAAACAGGCGGTCAATTTGCCATACCAGCGATGCCATAATGAAGCTGGTGGCAATAAAAATGCCCCAAATAATGAGCCGTATAGCTATCGGCGCTTGCGGAGCTTGGAAGTCAGTGATTGATTGTTCATTAGATAATGTGATTAGCATGTTTGATACTGCGTGCAAGCTAAAAGCCCAAGGACCTTTGTTTATAGGGTCTATATCTAGGCCCAGCTCACTGGGAAAGCCAATTAAACATATTAGAGTCAAGCCTACCAAGCCCCAAAGAGCCAAACGCATTTGTTTGCCAACTTTGCTAATCGCTTCAATCGACTGCATGTTATTCATCCCTTTATAATCGCGAATAATAATAATTATTTAATGTTTATCATTAAATAATGAATGAATAAATAGGTGTTGTAAAGATAAAACTTGCCGAGTGGGAAGCATGAAATGGTGCGTTAAAATTAGAATAAGTACTTTAGGCACTTATTAAACGGCTATGAGCCCTAACAAGAGGAAATCAAATGAATATGTCATTAGCTTTGGCCTGTCGCAATCTACTGCTGGAAAGCTTCGCAGATACGGCTCATCAGTTAGACCATGTAGAGCGAGTGGTTAAATGGGCCATTTGTTTAGCCAAGCAAGAGCAGGCGAATATGGCGGTGGTCGAGCCTGCTGCGTGGCTGCACGATTGTGTGAGTTTGGATAAAAGCCACCCGCAAAGGCATTTGGCAGCGCAGTGGGCCGCAGATAAAGCGCTTGAATTGTTAAGTGGCTTTGGTTATGACTCACAATATTTTGCGGCGATTCACCATGCGATTGCGGCACACAGTTATAGCGGCAATGTTGCCGCGAATACACTTGAAGCTAAAATTGTACAGGATGCTGACCGCCTTGATGCCTTGGGGGCTATTGGTATTACACGCTGTATTCAAGTGGGGAATCGGCTCGGTAGGCCATTTTATAATAGCCAAGATCCGTTTTGTCAGCATCGCTCTGCAGATGACCAAAGTTTCTCACTCGATCACTTCTACACTAAGCTGTTATTGATAGGCGATAGCTTACATACCGACGGAGCGAAACGCGAAGCCAAACGGCGCACTGATTTTATGCAAAGTTATTTGGCTCAGTTAGCCACAGAATTTGAGCCCATAAACGAATAAGGCCGCAGAGTTGCGACCTTATTATTATTTATCCTCTTCCACCACTTTGCGGCGTGGTTTGGATTCTATGGCTTTTAAGTAGTCATGAGTCCAAATTTGTGAGCGGATCTTACGGCGGTTACCGCGGCTCACGTAAAGGTTTTGTTGCTTAGCATCGATGATGCGGGCTTTGGTGGTATCGGCAAATTGTAATTCGAGCAAGTCTATCACCCGCTGTTTTAGTTCTTGGTCATAAATAGGTACGCCAACTTCAACTCGCTCTTCTATGTTGCGAGTCATCCAATCGAAAGACGCGATATACACTTGTTCTTCACCGCCATGATGGAAGTGAAACACCCGTGGATGTTCGAGGAAGCGATCCACAATACTGATGATTTTTATATTGTCGCTAACTCCCTCTAAGCCTGGGACTAGTGAACACATGCCGCGAATAATCATGCGTATTTTCACCCCAGCTTTACTGGCGGCGTAAAGCCGAGTAATGACGCCTTTGTCTACCAAATTATTAACTTTAATCGTGATGGCACCGGGATTACCCGCATTGGCCTGATTAATTTCATAATCGATTAAGCTAAACAAACGGCGGCGAGTATCGTTGGGCGATACGATGAGGTGTTGGAATTTAAAGCGTCGATACGGCTGTTGAATAAAACGAAAGACGTTTTCTATTTCCTGACCAATTTCCTGATTCTTAGTGAATAGGGCGAAGTCGGTGTAGATTTTGGCGGTTTTTTCGTGGAAGTTGCCAGTACCAATGTGGCTATAGGTAACGCGCTGCTCATCTTCTCTACGGGTAATGAGTAGCAACTTAGAATGCACTTTTAACGAGGGCACACCAAACACGACTTTTACGCCCGCGTCGGTGAGCAATTGCGCCCAGCCAATATTGGCGCCTTCGTCGAAGCGGGCGCGCAGTTCAATCACCACCGTGACTCGCTTACCATTGTTTGCCGCGTCGATCAGCGAGTTCATCAAGTGTGACTTTTTCGCTACTCGATAAATGTTAATTTTAATGCTAATTACTTTAGGGTCGAAGGAGGCTTGACGAACAAACTCCGAGATATACCTAAATTTGTGATAAGGATAGTAGAGCAAGATATCGCGGGCTGTAATGGCGTCAAAAATAGTGTCGTAGTTGTCAAAGTCACGGCAATTTAACGCGGATATTTTGGGGTTTTCTAAGTACTTTCGACCAACGTTGGGGAAGTCGATAAAATCTTTGAAATTGTGGTAGCGACTACCACTTATGCTGTGATCTAGTTTGGAAATATGCAGCATTTTACTGAGCCGTTTAACCATACTTAGTGGCATTTCTCTGTCATAAACAAAACGCACTGGTTCGGCGGTGAGTCGCTGTTTAATGCCTTCAGACATTTTTTCTAGAAGGCTTTGGTCCACTTCGTCGGTGAGGTCGTATTCGGCATCCCGAGTCATTTTAATTGAGTAGGCCGCAACCGAGTCATATTCATAGAAACCTCGGAGTAAATCATCTAGACAAAAGCGAATGATATTGTCCAAGATGATCATGGTTTTACGCGCTTTAGAACCGTCGGGGGGCAATACCACAAAGCGCGGCAGGCTGTCTGTGGGGATCTCAATTAATAAGTGGTCTTCTTTGCTACCCTTTAACACTTCTACCGCAAGATAGGTGTATTCATCTTTCAAGAATTTAACTAGGTCGGTACGCTTGGTTAGTACGATGGGGGTAATGTGGCGCAATACCTTATCTTTAAAGAATTTTCTTACCCATATTTGGTGGTTATCGCTGAGTTGGTCCTCATTAATCAGGAAAATATTGCGGCGGGCAAGGGTGAGAATAATATCGCGATAAGTTGCGTCAAAATCATCCTGTAACTCGGCGAGTTTGGCCTGAACATCATTTAGCAGTTTTATCGAGCCGTCATCTTTATTCTTAACCTCGTTAAGAATTACGCGTCGTTTTAAGGCGGCAACTCGAACCTTATAAAATTCATCTTGGTTGTTGGAGAAAATGCCTAAAAATCGGACTCTTTCGATAATGGGAACCGAGGTATCTTGGGCTTCTTGCAGAACTCGTTGATTAAACGAAAGCCAACTTAACTCTTTTTCTATATACAGACTGTCGCTCATTGTTCACCTGTAACTACTAAAATTAACTAATCTTGTTCGATGTCGACCATTAGATCATCGGCTAAAGATTCTAAGGTTTCCTGAATGGTGTTGAGTTGCTGTTCACTGTCGCAGGGAACCAGCAAGTTAGCACTAAAAATAAGCCCACCCCAGTTGGGGGCGCTAGCTACGTGAGTTTGAATTTTACTTAGACTGACGCCTAACTTACTCAAGGCTTGGGTCACTTCTTGCACAATACCGTTTCTGTCGTTGGCCGTGACTGTTATGGCTACTTGTTTACACTGTTGCGCAGCTGCGTCTTCGCCTTCGGCAATATTCACTAATAGCCCAGGTTGATGAAGTAGCTCATGACTGAGCGCTGCCATGTGTTCTGGTGGGACTTCAATGTGCAGAATACCAGCAAATTGGCCCGCTAATTCAGTAAGGCTACTCGCTAACCAGTTGCCATGATGTTGCAGGATAATAGCGGATAGTTGGTCAACGATGCCGGAGCGATCTTTACCAATAACACTAATGACAAGTTGTTTCATTTTGTTACTCCTTAACTGACATCATAGCGAGCGAATTTGCTTGTTAAAGGCTTAAGCTAAGACTTTAAAGTATGCATAGCTTTAACCAAATAAGGAAGCGCTTTAAGGTTACTTTAGACGTTCTTGAAATGCCCAGATACAATATAATTTTAATGTAATATTAGATACATAAAAATGTTATGCGACTTTGTTAATGATAGACGAAACCCGTTTCTAGTCCCTTATTAGGTGACATTTTTTTAGTATTTCACTCTGTAACAATACTGTCATAAAACTGCCATATACTTGCGCCATACCTATTAAATTGTGAGGGATATATGACGCAGTCAGTGTCATTTAATAGTAGTGCTCGACGACTTATTAAGGACCGGTTAACCCGTTATGGCGTAAGCGCCGGTGGGATCGTGGTTCTTTTGGCGTTGATCTTAATCTTCTTCTATTTATTGTATGTAGTTGCACCGATTTTCTATGGCGCAACTTTAGACAAAACTAAGCTAATTCCACTTCACGACAGTAGCGCCACGGTGGCTATTGGTGTTGAGGAACAAAACGAAATTGCCTATCGCTTTAATGCCGATGGGCGGTTACGTTTTTTTAGCCTAACCAACGAAAATCGTAGTTTTGAAGAATATCAGCTTGACGCCGATATTACTGCGTTTGACCGCACAGTGCCTAACCGCGCTTCAGTGATTTATGGCACCAGTGAAGGTACAGCCTATGTGATTGCGCCTAAATTTAGTGTTAGTTACCCCAATGACCAACGCTTAATTACTCCTGGTGTGAAGTTTCCTATGGGGGAGCAAGCACTTGAGATTGACTCGCAAGGGCAAGCTATTCGTCAAATGGCTTTTGAGCGTCAAGATGACGCAGCCGTTGTGGCGGCGATTACCGAAGATGGTCGCGGTTTATTGGTCCGTTATGATGCTGAAGAAGATATGTTTAGTGAGTCTTTAGAATGGCTGCCTGAGACGGCTGATATTCCAAGTTTACCTAAGCGTATCGACCAAATATTAGTGACGCCTGATTTACGCCGTTTATATATTCGTAATGGTAACCAACTGGCCAACTACGATATCTCTGATATTGAGGACATTCAGTTGAGCTCGGTTGACTTTGTAAATAGCAAAGGCGCGAATGTCACTGATTTGGCCCTGCTGACCGGCGCGAGTTCGTTAATTGTGGCAAACGACAATGGCAAGATAAGCCAATGGTTTGATGTGGCAAAAGACGGCGTGCGTAAGCTGACTCAGATCCGCGAATTTGACGCTGGTGCTAAGGTGAATGAAATTGCCGTTGAGTACTATCGTAAAGGGTTTGCGGTTAGTGCTCAGGATGGCTCTATTTCGTTATTTCATACCACCGGTGGTGACCATTTGGTGCGTCAAGCTACCGATGGATTAAGCAGCACTTTGGCCTTTTCTCCTCGCGCCAGTGGTTTGTTAACCCAAACCGATAAGGGTCTTGAGTTCTTTCATGTAGAGAACGAGCACCCTGAAGTGACTTGGAGCGCCTTGTGGCACAAGGTATGGTACGAAGGTTACCCAGAGCCGCAATTCGTTTGGCAGTCCACCTCAGCTAGTGATGACTTCGAACCAAAACTAAGCTTGGTTCCGATCTCTTTCGGTACAATTAAGGCGGCTTTTTACGCAATGTTATTTGCGGCGCCTATTGCCCTAGCTGGGGCTATCTATACCGCTTACTTTATGTCTGCACCATTGCGTAAAGTGGTGAAGCCAACCGTAGAAATCATGGAAGCGCTGCCTACCGTGATTCTAGGTTTTCTTGCTGGTTTATGGTTAGCGCCATTGATCGAGGACAACCTACCCGGCGTGATTGCCATTATGTTGCTATTGCCTGTGGGCTTTTTGCTAAGTGCTTATTGCTGGTCGAAAATGCCTAAAGCCTTACGTCAATGGGTGCCTGAAGGTTGGGATGCCATCGTACTTATTCCGGTGGTCTTAGTTATCGCGTGGGGCTGTATTGAAATGAGTCCTTTATTAGAGTTGTGGCTGTTTGATGGCGATGCGCGTTTATTCCTAACCAATGAGATGGGCATTAACTTCGACCAACGTAACTCAATGGTGGTGGGTTTAGCGATGGGCTTTGCGGTTATTCCCACCATTTTCTCTATTGCAGAAGATGCGATTTTCTCGGTGCCTAAGCATTTGAGTAATGGTTCATTAGCCTTGGGTGCAACGCCATGGCAAACCTTGACCAAAGTGGTAATTCTTACCGCTAGCCCCGGTATTTTCTCGGCGGTAATGATGGGATTAGGGCGCGCTGTAGGCGAAACGATGATCGTACTAATGGCTACCGGTAATACCCCTGTAATGGATTGGAGTATTTTCCAAGGAATGCGGACCTTATCGGCCAATATCGCGGTTGAAATGCCCGAATCAGAAGTGGGAAGCTCACACTACCGAGTGCTGTTCTTGGCAGCTTTTGTATTGTTTGTGTTTACCTTTGCATTTAACACGATTGCTGAATTTGTGCGCCAACGTCTGCGCGATAAATACAGCTCGCTATAAAAGGGATATAGGAATTAAGCGATGAAAAAGTGGTTTAAATCAGGTAACCCGTGGATATGGATGACCGCTGGTGCAGTGAGCATCAGTTTGGTGGCTGTTGTTGGCTTGTTACTATTAATAGCGGCACGTGGTCTCGTATACTTCTGGCCTAGTCCAGTATTAGAAATGGAAGTGAATCAGTTTGGCGAGCAGCAAACCGTTATTGGTGAGTTGTATGAAACCGAGTTGGTGCCTATCGAGCGCTTAAAAGCCTCTGGCGCCAATCTTGAAGGTCTAAATGATGATTTTGTTGAGCGCTTCTTAATTAAAACCGGGAACCGTGAATACGTAAGTTTGGACTTTCGTTGGTTGACCGAAAATGAAATTTTATCGAAGCAACAACCCAAGGGCGTCGCGGTAGTAGAGCGTCGTACTAATGGTAATTTTTATGGGTATGTTGAAGGTATTGTGAGAGATGGTGAAACCATCGACGCCTCACAAGACGCTGAGCATGAATTGTTGTTTGAGTTGTTAGAGCGTTCTAACGACATCATCGACGAGGCTGATTCATTGCAGCGTCATGATATTGGTGGGATTAACTACAGTATCGAGCGGCTACGTTTAAAACAGCGTAAGTATGAGCTCAATAACGAATTAACTGAACAACGCTTGGCCGAAATCGAAGCCGAAACAGAGCAATTGCATCAGCAATATTTGGTATTAGAGAAGCAATTGTTTGGCTATCGAGATGAAGCGCGTCGTGATCAACTGATCATTCGTGATATGCGTGGCGAGTTGGTAACTATCCCCATGGATAACGTGTTGGATGTGTTTTTTCCCAACGACATGAACGTATTACAAAAGTTTAGTCATTGGTTGCATCAAGCCAGTAAATTTGTAATTTCAGAGCCGCGTGAAGCCAATACCGAGGGTGGGGTATTCCCAGCTATTTTCGGTACCGTGTTCATGGTGATGCTGATGGCTGTGATCGTCACTCCTCTAGGTGTGGTGGCGGCTATTTATCTGCATGAGTATGCAGGAAACAATAGCTTTACCCGTTTAATTCGTATTGCGGTAATTAACTTGGCCGGAGTTCCGTCGATTGTTTATGGGGTATTTGGTTTAGGCTTCTTCGTCTATATGCTGGGTGGCAGCATTGACTCCCTGTTCTATCAAGAGTCTTTGCCAACACCCACCTTTGGTTCTCCAGGGGTGATTTGGGCGGCTTTAACCTTGGCGATATTAACTCTGCCTGTGGTGATTGTTTCTACTGAAGAAGGCTTATCTCGGATCCCTAGCGCGGTGCGCCAAGGTTCATTAGCCCTAGGCGCTACCAAGGCAGAAACCTTATGGCGTATCGTTATTCCTATGGCCAGCCCAGCGATTATGACGGGTTTGATTTTAGCCGTTGCTCGCGCCGCCGGGGAAGTAGCTCCGTTGATGTTAGTAGGGGTAGTAAAATTGGCGCCTACCTTGCCTTTAGATGGAAACTTTCCTTTCGTTCACTTAGAACGTAAGTTTATGCACTTGGGTTTCCATATTTATGATGTTGGCTTTCAAAGCCCTAACGTAGAGGCGGCACGACCTTTGGTTTACGCCACGGCATTTTTATTGGTAACGGTAATTATTGGCTTGAACTTAGCGGCCATTCAAATCCGTAACCGTTTACGTGAAAAGTTTAAAACGTTAGACCAATAAGCTAACGGCAAATTTGTAGGAAAAAACATGATTTCTTTGAATACTGAAATGAGTCGCGATACGAAATTGGATTTGGCGAACTTAAGTGCAGAGCAAACCGCATTAGAAGTAAAAAACTTAGACCTTTATTATGGCAGCAAACAAGCTTTGTTTGATGTTTCAATGAAGATCCCTAAAGGCCAAGTGACCGCATTTATTGGCCCGTCGGGCTGTGGTAAGTCGACTTTGTTGCGTTGTATCAACCGCATGAATGATTTAGTTGATATTTGTAAAATTAGCGGCGAAATTTTGCTGCATGGGCAGAATATTTACGACAAGAGTGTGGATGTTGCCGCCTTGCGTCGTAACGTAGGTATGGTATTTCAACGGCCTAACCCCTTCCCAAAGTCGATCTATGAAAACGTAGTTTATGGCTTGCGTTTACAGGGGGTTAAAGACCGCCGTGTATTGGATGAGGCGGTAGAGCGTTCTTTACGCGGTGCGGCCTTGTGGGATGAAGTAAAAGACCGTTTGCAAGAAAATGCCTTTGGCTTATCTGGTGGTCAGCAGCAACGTTTGGTGATTGCTCGCGCGATTGCGATTGAGCCTGAAGTGCTATTATTAGATGAACCCACATCGGCACTTGACCCGATTTCCACGCTTACTATTGAAGAGCTAATTAACGACTTGAAGAGCCGTTATACCGTGGTTATCGTCACGCATAATATGCAACAGGCTGCGCGTGTGTCAGACCAAACGGCCTTTATGTACATGGGGGACATGGTGGAATATGCTGATACCAATACGCTGTTCACCACTCCAGCGAAAAAACAAACAGAAGATTACATTACTGGTCGCTACGGTTAATAAGTGCGTAGCTGAGGAAAAGATATGGATAATTTAAATGTAAATAAGCACATATCTGGTCAGTTTAACGCTGAACTAGATCATGTTCGTAACCAAATTATGGCAATGGGTGGCTTGGTTGAGCAACAGCTTGTCGATGCTTTAAGCCTATTGAACCGGCCCGATGCAGAGCTGGTTAACAAAGTGATTAAAACCGATAGTAAAGTCAATTCTTTCGAAGTTGATATCGACGAAGAGTGTACTCGTATTATTGCTAAGCGCCAGCCTGCAGCTAGTGACTTACGCATTGTGATGGCGGTGATTAAAACCATTGCTGACCTAGAGCGAATTGGTGACGCCGCCGAGAGCATCGCACGTATGGTTGAGCGCAACATGGACAAGCCGATTAAGGCTTCCTTAGTGAGTCTTGAACACCTTGGTAGACATACGGCAAAGATGTTACATGATGTATTAGATGCTTTTGCGCGTATGGACGTAGATATTGCTTGGAAAGTGCATCAGGAAGACCGTAAAGTTGATAAGGAATACGAACGTTTAATTCGTGAATTAATGACTTATATGATGGAAGATCCTCGTTCTATTCCACAGGTTTTAGACGCTTTAAACGCTGCTCGGGCAATTGAACGTGTCGGCGACCGTTGCCAGAATATTGCCGAATACATCATTTATTTTGTAAGAGGTAAAGATATCCGTCATTTGGCGGGTGATGAAGTAGAAAAGTTGCTGTAGTGAGTTAATCACACACTGTTACAAAGGCTGGCTCTGCGTCAGCCTTTTTATTTTTAACTTATAAATTTATTTTTTTTCTAATTTTTCTGGTCTGAGCAGTGAGTTTGATTAGTTTTGTTTAATAACCACTGTTGTGTCAGCTTGCTATTTTCCACTCCTCCTGTATCTGTTTTCTTAATTTAAACGTTTGTTTGAAAATGTGTTTAAAGTCTTATTAATTAAGGCATAAAAACCACATGTCTGTTCCTATTTGCGTTCTTCTTTTTATGTTTACGTTTACGTAAAGGTAATCGTGAATGCTTAACAAGTTTACCATCACGGCATTAAGTAATTTTATTACGTAATTAATATTCTTTTTTAGACTTATGTCGTAAATGCATTGTTGCGTAAATGTAGCGGATTTAGAGTTATTACTTTAAAAAAAGCTTTGCTTTTGGTTTTTCTAGTGTTATAAAAAACAGGCTGTTGAAGGGTTTTTAAAACGTTTGTTTAAAAATATTTCACTTTAACAGTATGAAAAATGTTTAACACTGTTGGTGTTGCTTTTTGAAAGTCTTATTACAGATACGAAATAATTACATAAATTATTGGTGTTCTGTAACCAAGGGAACTGCGATAAAGCCAGACTGAACAGTCATTAATTGTCGACCAGTAGAGTCAGTGATATATAAGCTGGCTCTGCTTAGCTAGAACGGGGCAATAGCCACAGCCAATAGCAATAATAATGCTGATATGGCGCCCCAACGTTTGCTCAGGAGACTTTGAAAATAATAAGACCCCAAAGCTGCTGAGCCATATTTTCCAAGTAGTTTGCTTGGTGAGCAGCCAAAGAGCTGGATAAATAACTACGTGAATACGCGATACAACTAGGGTGTATCTAGGAATAAGGTATAAGAGGGATTGAGCATGACATTAACTAGAGAACAACAAGTTCAAGAATTAGAGAAAGATTGGGCAGAGAATCCTCGTTGGAAAGGGGTTAAGCGCCCTTACTCTGCAGAAGATGTAGTCAAGTTACGTGGCTCATTTATTCCAGAAAATACCGTCGCTCGTCGTGGCGCCGAAAAGCTTTGGGCACTGGTTAATGGCCAAGCTAAAAAAGGTTACGTAAATTGTTTAGGCGCGCTTACTGGTGGTCAAGCTGTACAGCAAGCCAAAGCTGGCATCGAGGCTATTTACTTGTCAGGCTGGCAGGTGGCGGCAGATAATAACTCGGCGTCTAGTATGTATCCTGATCAATCTTTATATCCAGTGGACTCTGTGCCTAAAGTGGTTGAGCGGATCAATAACTCTTTCCAGCGTGCTGACCAAATTCAATGGGCAAATGGCCTTTCACCGGCGAACGGTGGAATTGATTATTTCTTACCGATTGTCGCCGATGCTGAAGCGGGTTTTGGTGGCGTACTTAATGCTTTTGAGTTGATGAAAAACATGATTAAAGCAGGTGCTGCTGGTGTTCACTTTGAAGATCAGCTGGCATCGGTTAAGAAATGTGGCCACATGGGCGGCAAAGTATTGGTTCCAACCCAAGAAGCGGTTCAAAAACTGGTTGCAGCACGCTTTGCGGCTGATGTTGCTGGTGTGCCTACTTTGGTAATTGCCCGTACCGACGCCAACGCGGCAGACTTATTAACCTCGGATGTCGACCCTTATGATGCAGAGTTTATTGAAGGTGAACGTTCGTCGGAAGGTTTCTATCGCGTTCGAGCTGGTATCGACCAAGCGATTAGTCGGGGCTTAGCTTATGCCGAGTACGCCGATTTGATTTGGTGTGAAACGGCAACACCATGTTTGGAAGAAGCGCGTAAGTTTGCTGAAGCCATTCATGCGAAATACCCTGACCAACTGCTGGCTTATAACTGTTCGCCTTCGTTTAACTGGCGTAAGAACCTAGACGACGAAACAATTGCTAAATTCCAGCAAGAGCTTAGCGACATGGGTTATAAGTACCAGTTCATCACCTTAGCCGGTATTCATAACATGTGGTACAACATGTTCGATCTGGCGCATAACTACGCCCAAGGTGAAGGTATGAAGCATTACGTGAATATGGTTCAGGAGAAGGAATTTGCCGCAGCCGACCGAGGCTATACCTTTGTAGCTCACCAACAAGAAGTGGGAACCGGTTATTTCGACCAAGTGACCAATGTTATCCAAGGCGGTCAGTCTTCGGTAACGGCGCTAACCGGTTCAACCGAAGAAGAGCAATTTAGCTAGGCCTTTCCGCCGTTAGTATAATAAAAATAAGCTAAATCGATACCTTTAGGCAGCCTGTGGGCTGCTTTTTTTATGGTAAAAACTTAAGTCTTAATGAGCTGCTCAACTTGCTGCTGTGCGTGGCGAAGCACTTGTGGATAGAGTCTTAGAAAGCACTCTTCAAGTGCTGCTTCATGTTGCTCTATATCGCTTAACATTAGTTCCAGTTTTACTGGTCGCCGCAACCGCCTACTAATGGCTTTTAAGGTATGACTTAGCTGGTTATACTCGCCGTATTGTGCCAGCCAATTATGCTGACACATGTGTTCGATGGTATAGGCCGGGCGTCCCTTTAGGGGCGCTTGCTGTAATTGCTGGTAACAATGTTCGATAAATGCGCCTTTATCTTGTTGGCTAAATTTCGCCCAGTGCCGACTAAGTAAATAATCAAAATAAACATCTAGAGCAATGCCCGAGTAGCGGCGTAATGGCGTGCTGAAATAAGCAGAGGCGTTCATTTTAGCTAGCTGTTGGTCGGTAAAACTGTCTACTTTTCTGTGCAGTAAGATCCCCACTTGCCAGTCTGCTGTTAATTTTTGCCAAGCATGACCTTTGACGAAGTCTCCTAATAGAGCTCCCGAGATGGAAGTGCCAGTAATTTGAGCAATATGAAAGTGGGCTAAATAGTTCATTACTTAAGCTTATCCTATATTGCAAAATTGGCTGTGGTTATTCGATTAAACCTAGTCGCTGTAGGTAGTGCTTAACATCTTCAATCCATAACTCTCCATATTCATGAAATAGCGCGTGCCCATTGGCTGAAGAATCAATAGAGTAAAATTGAAAATCCACTTGGCCGCCGGCCTGTTTAAAGCTTTCAACGTAGTTTTTTATTGCAGAGTCGGAGTAATAAGGATCGTTGTGGGCATAGATGAATAAGTGTGGCAGCGGATTGTTGTTGGCAGCTGTGCTGAATAGTCCTTGATTGCTAGCTACGGGGGAGGTGATTTGACACTGTTCTGCCATCCAGCCGCCAGAAAAGTTAACCACGCCTTTAAACCATTGCGGGTGTTTGGCTGCGTAGACTACCGATAACAAGCCCCCTCGAGAGTGACCAGCAATGACAATCTGGTCTTGGTCTATCCAAGTTTGTTGCTGAATATAGTGCATGGTGGCGTCTAAGCTTTGCGAGGCGTAGTTGATACCTGATTCAACGCTGTTGACACTGCAATTATAAGATTCTTTATAGCGTCCTTGTGAGGCACCTCTGCCACGTCGCATTGGGATGAGCAAGGCGACATTGTGTTGCTTTAAATAATGGCCGAACTCCCAAGGGTTAATGGTAAGGGTATTGGCGATGAGACCCGGCCCAGTAGAACCATGGTTAAAAATAACCAGTGGGAAAGGACCTTCCCCTTTGGGTTTATATAAGGTTGCTTCGAGCTGGATCTGCTTATCCCATAGTAAACCTGATTCAGTCATTGTTATGGCTATGCTCTGACCCTGCTCAACAGCGTGAGCCGTTGAGCCTAGTGCGGCGATGATTATTATAGTGGCATGATACTTCATTGCCTTAGGGTCCTTATTGAGCTTTAGTGCTGGCTTATAGGTGTGTTAAGGGTATTTAATTAGGCTTAGCTAAAACCACAATGGAATAGCACCAAGGAAAGTCCGTTGAACTAATACCAAGCGAGGCTCATAAGCCATCAGCATGTGAGTAATAAATATCAATTAATCATAATTTTAGCAAAGTTAACAGCGGGTTTCCGGCACTTGCCCGAGAAGACTATTAACAATTGCTACTAAGATGAAATTTTAGGTAAAAAAAATCCAGCGCTAGGCTGGACAAAAAAACATAAGGAATGACTAATACGTGCTACTGCTAAGAATAGCAAGGGCGATTAGTGGCCCCATAAATCGACAAATTCAGTATCGGCTGAACCCGGCACCATAGGATGAGAGCGCCTAACAATTTATGCTCTAATATTAACGTGACCCTGCTCACAAAACAATCCTTTTTTGTAATTTTTTTACTTGGGTTGCGTTATTTTTCACCTCTAACCAGCATTTATCGCTACTTATTTGACCTTGTGTTGTAAAGTTACTTACAAATCTGAGTCGTAAGGCTCCTGTTCAGCCAAAATATCTAATAAAGATATGGCGACACCAACGAAGTCGGTATCGGTAATTATTCCAATGAGTTTTCTATTTTTCACCACCGGTAAGCAGCCGATGCGATACTGTTCGATGTGTTTGGCGGCTTGGCCAACGCCAGCTTCGGCATCAACGGTATGAAGTTTGGTCAGCATAATATCTTTCAGTAATACTTGCTGTTCATGGGCGCGTCGTTGCCGTTGGTTCATCTCGCTGATGTTGGATTCTTGAGCGGCCAATAAGGTACGTTCACTCACTAAACCAATTAAATGCTGTTCTTGATCGATAACGGGGAGGTGGCGAATCTTGTGTTCTCTACACAGTAATAACGCTTGTTCCAAGGTGGTGTCTACAGACGCGGTATGGGGATTGCTAGTCATGATATCTGCAACTTTGATCATAACGGTTACTCCTATGTTTCCTCCTTTAAATTTAGTGTGTTTAGCCGAAAAAAGTTTGATAAATATCAAGCTAAGCAGCGGCTGTTTTCAGCGATGTTGATAGTTGCAGTCTGCTTATAAAAATGAGTAAAAAAACTGGAATTTCTTTGCAAAAAACTAGATCTTCTGCTGCATTTTAGCGGCATTACTAGCTGATTTTGCTATTGCTCTGCGTTATTTAAAACAATGTTTGAAATAAACGGTTGGCATAGTCGTCGGTCATACCAGCGATGTAGTCGGCAATGACGCGCGCTTGGTTATCGGCTTGCTCTCCGGCCTGTAGCCAACGAGCACGAGTATTGAGAGGTAGTAGCCGTTCGGGGTCGCTGGCAAAGGCTTGAAATAGCTCCATAACTACTTGTTGGCCTTTGAAACGGACCATTTCAATCTCTGGCGTTTGAATCACATAGTGCAATACAAAATGCTTGAGGATCTCTAAGGCTTTAGCCATCGGCGGGTCCATGCGAGCTTGTAAGTCTAACTGCGGGTCATCAAATCGGCCTTGAGTTTCGAGGCTGATTGCCGTGATAAAGGCATTCACCAAGCTACCTATGGCATCCTTTTGGTCATAATGATGACGGCTGAACAGTTTTACAGATAGCTCTCCAATTTCATCAGCCAACCAGCATTGTTTAATGTCGGCTATGGCAGAAGCTACTTGCTCTTGCCAGTCATGGCGATTAACAATGCCCATCACTATGGCGTCTTCCAAGTCGTGGACCCCGTAGGCGATGTCGTCGGCTAGCTCCATGATAGAACAGTCTAAGGACTTAAAATTGGATTTACGGTGTTTTGACTCACCCATATTGCGATGGCTAATAAAAAGCTCTCGGTCATGCTCACTCAAGCTTTGAAAGACCCAGTCGTACAAGCTTTGGTCATCGTCGTAAATGCCTTTGGCTGGTGTCCAGTCGGAGACTTTCAATTGGCGAAAGCTTTTTGCCACTGGCGGCATCGGTTGGCGTTGTAGCTGATTAAGTAAGCAGGGATATTTCATTACGCCAAGTAGAGTGCGACGGCTTAGATTCATGCCGTTATCACGAGTATATGGCTCTAGTTTGGTGAGAATGCGAAAGGTTTGCGCGTTCCCCTCAAAACCGCCATCATCGCGCATCATATAGTTGAGGGCAACTTCGCCACCGTGGCCAAAAGGTGGATGGCCAATATCATGAGCTAAACATAGGCTTTCGATTAATGGCAGCTCTGGCAAATAGACTTGCTGCTGGTTATTGTTGGCCTGAATATGACCAACGATACCAGTGCCAATTTGCGCCACTTCTAAGGAATGGGTGAGGCGGGTGCGATAAAAGTCATTATTGCCAATGCTAAGTACTTGAGTTTTGTTTTGTAAGCGACGAAATGCCGCTGAATGAAGGATCCTGGCTCGGTCACGTTGCCAACCATTGCGATGATCGTTACGACGTTGTGGTTGCTCTTCGGCGTATCTGGCTGCGCCTGCGTGGTAAGTCAATCCTTTCATTAATGCTCCCTAAGTGAGTATAAGTTATACATTACACTAAATTTTTAGTGCTTGTATAGCTTCTGGCTCGGGGCTGGGTGAATAAAAAAGGGCGCTAAGCACCCTTGTTTCATTGAAGAACCTATCTTAGGACGGGTCACGTATTAGTCGGCTTGTCGGTAACCATCTAAGAAATTACCAATTCGGCCAATCGCTTCGGTGAGGTCTTCTACACGAGGCAAAAACACAATACGGAAGTGGTCGGGACGAGTCCAGTTAAAGCCGGTTCCTTGTACCACTAAGATCTTTTCTTGTTGCAACAGATCCAAAGCAAACTGCTGGTCGTCTTTAATATTGAACTTTTTCACATCTAATTTAGGGAACAGGTACATCGCACCTTGCGGTTTTACGCAGCTCACCCCGGGAATATCATTAAGCAATTGCCAAGCAAGATTACGCTGCTCGTAAAGGCGGCCGCCGGGAACAATTAACTCATTGATACTTTGATAACCCCCTAACGCCGTTTGAATGGCATGTTGTACTGGCACGTTGGCGCATAAACGCATCGAGGCTAGCATGTCTAGGCCGTCGATATAGTCTTTGGCTCGATGTTTAGGGCCACTGACTAACATCCAGCCGGAGCGGAAGCCACACACTCGGTAGGCTTTTGATAAACCGTTAAAGGTCAGCGTGAGTACATCATCAGACAGGGTTGAGAGTGGAATGTGCTGAGCTTCATCGTAAATCACCTTCGAATAGATTTCGTCGGCAAATAAAATTAATTGATGTTGGCGAGCAAGCTCTACCAGTTCAACTAACAACTCTTTGCTGTAAACTGCTCCGGTAGGGTTATTTGGGTTAATCACCACTAAGCCCTTTGTGCGAGGGGTGATTTTGCTGCGAATATCTTCAATGTCGGGAAACCAACCAGCTTGTTCATCACACTCGTAGTGAACAGGGTTACCACCTGAAAGAGTCACGGCAGCAGTCCACAAGGGGTAGTCTGGAGCAGGCACTAGCATTTCATCGCCATTGTTCAACAGTGCTTGCATGGCCATTACAATCAGTTCGCTAACACCGTTGCCTAGATAGATATCTTCTAGCGTAGTGCTACGTAGACCCTGTAATTGATAGTGATGCATCACCGCTTTGCGGGCAGAGAATAAGCCTTTAGAATCGCAGTAACCTTGGGCCGTAGGTAGGTTATGAATAACGTCTACCAAGATTTCTTCTGGTGCTTCAAAGTTAAATTCGGCAGTATTACCGATATTAAGTTTAAGTACACGATGACCGTCTTCTTCAAGACGTTTAGCTTGTTTTAATACTGGACCGCGAATGTCGTAACATACGTTGTCTAGTTTATGTGACTTCTCTATTTGATACATGATGATATGGGGTCCCTTTACAATAATCGTATTAACTTACTTTTTGTGAATGCTTGCAAGTGTTTGCGATGAGTATTTACGATTTTTCTGGTTTTTTATTTGGTCATCTTTAGGATTTTTTACCCCAACTAAGGCGCATTGACCAAACAGGATAAGGTAAACAGACAATGTTAGAACTCAAACACTTAAAAACCCTAAAAGCCTTAAGAGAAAGTGGCTCTTTAGTGGTGGCGGCGCAACGCTTGTGTTTGACCCAGTCAGCTTTATCTCATCAGCTTAAAGAATTGGAACAACGCATCGGCGCCAAGCTGTTTGTACGCAAAACCAAACCGGCTCGTTTTACTATGGCGGGGTTGCGGGTATTGGAGCTGGCGGATCAAGTCTTAGATCAAGTTCAACATACTGAGCGAGAACTAGCTCGCTTGGTTGGCGGCGAGGCGGGGCGTTTGCATTTAGCTATAGAATGCCACAGCTGTTTTAACTGGTTGATGCCGGCCATCGATAATTATCGTGGCTTATGGCCTGATGTGGAATTGGACTTCAGTAGCGGCTTTAGTTTTGAGCCCTTGCCAGAGCTGGCTCAAGGACAGTTAGACTTGGTGATTACCTCTGACCCTCAACCCACCGAAGGGATTGTTTATTCGCCGCTGTTTTCTTATCAGCCTACTTTGGCGCTGAGTCCTAATCACCCCTTAGTGAATAAGACAGTGATTGAAGCCGAGGATTTTGCCAAACAAGTACTCATTTCTTACCCGGTAGATAACCACCGCTTAGACTTATTTAACTTGCTATTAGACCCCGCTGGAGTTGAGCCCTTAGCGATTCGCAAAGTGGATATGACAATAATGATGATGCAGTTGGTATCTAGTGGGCGAGGCGTGGCTGTGCTGCCTAACTGGGCTTTAACGGAATACGTGAACAAGGGCTACATTGTTACCCGTGAATTAGGCGATGGTAATTTGTGGCAGAATCTCTACGCGGCAAGGCACGAAAGTCAGCAAGACAGCCCCTACATTGAGGCCTTCTTAGATATCGCTCGCAAGCATTGCTTTAGCCATCTTGAAGGTATACGGGCGATTAACGAATAATCAGCTTACAGTGGGTCAACTGCCAATAGCTGGTTATCAAACATGTTTTTTATTAGCCCAACAAACTCATCAATGAATTGCTGTTGTTGCTGAGTTGGGCTAGACATCCACACGCCGGATAACACTTGCTCTAAGTCGTTTACAATGGCATCAATTTCTCGAATGACTGTGAAGCGATGCTCACTATCAAGGTGTTCGTGTTGGCGGCAAACTAGCATCACGCTTTCTGATAACTGTTCAGAAACATAATCACAAATGGTTAAAGGATTTTGTTGGGTCTGAGTATGCTCAAACAACGCCAGATTATCAGTTAGAAATCCGATCAGCTGAATGTAACCTTCACTGTCAGTTACCATCGTGCCATGTTCCTCTCTTTGTCTTCATACACTTAGTGTATATCGAATAAAGCCGATTACAACAATCCTCCATCAGATTTGTTAAGCCTTTAGAGGGTTTGTGTGAGTTCGGCTGAATGTAAATAAGCTTGATTGCAGTTTGATGGCAAATATAAGCGCGGATTTGCCCGTTTAAGGTCACGTAAGTGGTATTCAAGTAGCCGCTTATCTAAGGGGCGAGTGCTCTCAGTTTGTTGCAACCATCTAACCAAGTTAGTCGTATTTCTTTGAAATGCTTGCTCTAATTCGGCAATTTGCTGTTTGGTTCTTAGCATCTCCTCAACATCGAGCGGCGAGCGCTGAACCAAATTTATTAAATAGGGCGTGAGTATATGGGCCTGCTTTAGATAGCTGTCTTCCATCGGCACCGGCGATAAATTCAAATGCTGCTGGCGTTCTAGCTGGCCACAAATGTGGTTGGCCTTAACTAATGCAACGGTTTGTTGAATCACCTGATTGGTATCAAAGCCTTCGCCGTACATTTCATGAATGCCGGTAATCAGATCATGCTTGGCTAGGCGCACTTTAGGGAAACTAAGCTGCTTATTGGTGAATAGCCTTACTCGATTGGGTGCAGCGGAGCGAGGTTCAATAATCGCTAGTTGCTGGCCCTTTTGCTGATAATACAGGTTGGCAATGGCTTGCTGTTGTTGGCTAATACTGACTAGCTGGCCGCTAATTTGGCAGCCGAAGGATTTTGGGCGACCACCAATGTGGCTAGCACTCACATATTGATCAGGGTGTTCAGGTAAGGCTTGTATCTCACCTAATTGTCGCTGCATCAAGTGAGTGGCGATCGCGGCTCTGCAAATCGCCGTTTCGGCAATTTCAGGGGGATGAAATACTTTCCAGCCAATCAGAGTGGCAGTAACTAGCAGCAGGCTACAGCTAATCGCTATCAATGGTTGACGTCTAATAATCATTGCTATCCCATAAGGGTAACCAAATACTCAGGTAACTTAGTTATCTGTAGTTAGTGAAAAAACTAAAGGATTTATTGAAAAGTATAGTTGAAACATCCCTGACTAAGGCAGGGATGCAGCTGTTTATTTAGGCAATTTGCCGTTTGAAGGGGGGCAGCTCAGCAAGTTCAATTGTGCCTTTGGGTTTGCTACAACAACTAAGAATTTGTCCCTTAGGGATATTAGCTAAAGGCGCATGACGGTATTCGACTTCGCCTTTTAACAAGGTGGTGCGGCAGGCGCCGCAGACGCCTTCGCGGCAGTGGTATTCAGGCGTAAAACCCGCTTGCTCATAGGCTTCTAGAATGCTTTTGTGGTGGCTGTCCACCACCACTTCAATCCCGCCAGCAATTACCCGGCCTTCGTTATTGGACATTACAGCTCGAAATCCTCGAAATCATCAATGTCGATGTTAGCATCAATTTGTCCCACTAAGTAAGAGCTGATCTCTGCTTCTTGTGGGGCCACCTGCACGTTATCTGAGACTAACCAAGAGTTAATCCATGGGATCGGGTTGCTGTGGTCTTCAAAACAAGGGTGTAGACCTACAGCTTGCATGCGGGTATTGGTGATATATTCAACGTATTGGCAAAGAATGTCTTCGTTTAGACCTATCATGGAGCCATCTTTAAATAGATACTTAGCCCATTCTTTTTCTTGCTCAGCGGCATCGGTAAACATACGCCATGCTTCCACTTCACACTCGGCGGCGACTTCGGCCATTTCTGGGTCATCTTTGCCTTCACGCATGAGGTTAATCATGTGCTGGGTGCCGGTAAGGTGCAGGGCTTCGTCACGCGCAATCAGCTTGATGATTTTAGCATTACCTTCCATCAGTTCACGTTCAGCAAAGGCGAATGAACAGGCAAAGCTCACATAGAAGCGAATAGCCTCTAATACGTTGACTGACATTAAACACAGGTAGAGCTTTTTCTTTAGTTCGCGCACGGTGATGTTATGCAGCTTGCCGTTGATTTCGTGTTGGCCTTCACCATGAATATGGTAAATAGAGGTGGCCTCGATTAAGTCGTCGTAATAAACCGCAATGTCTTTGGCGCGTTTGATGATCTCTTGGTTTTCCATGATATCGTCAAACACCGCCGCAGGATTACCCATTACATTACGAATAATATGAGTGTAAGAGCGCGAGTGAATGGTTTCGCTGAACGACCAGGTTTCGATCCAGGTTTCTAGCTCGGGTAGGCTCA
Source organism: Agarivorans sp. (assembly GCF_050295395.1). Taxonomy (NCBI): domain Bacteria; kingdom Pseudomonadati; phylum Pseudomonadota; class Gammaproteobacteria; order Alteromonadales; family Alteromonadaceae; genus Agarivorans; species Agarivorans sp. The sequence continues at coordinate 17,133 of NZ_JBNKPP010000046.1, read as the reverse complement.
CTAGCGGCAACAAGGCCACATTAGGAGAGCGCCCTTGAATACTGTCTAGCAGGGTTTGATATTTTAGATTACTTATAAAAATGTGCTGTTCATGCGGCGGCAATTTATTGTAATCAATGCGGTCTCGGCTCACATCCACTTCTTCGGGACGCCAGAAGAAGCTCAATTGTTTTTCAATTAGTTTTTCAAAAATCTCATGCCGTTGCTGGTCATAACGGGCCACGTTTACCGGCTGACCAAAGAACATCGGTTCTTTGGTGGCGTCGTTGGCATTTTGAGTAAAAATTGAGTAGCTCATCTACATTTTTCCTAAAAATTCATTGTGCGCAGCTGCGCGTAAACATGACTTAAATCTTACAAGCACCGCCGGCGCAATCATCATCTTCTACCACCACAACCGTTTTGTTGTCGTTGTATTGGTCGCTGGCTCCATCACGGGTATTGTGATAGTACAGTGTTTTTACCCCATATTTGTAGGCCGTAAGCAAATCGGCCAACAGCGTTTTCATTGGCACTCGGTTATTCGGGAAGCGGCTAGGGTCATAGTTGGTATTGGCCGAGATACTTTGGTCGACGAACTTCTGCATTAGGCCAACCACCTGTAAATAACCGTTGTTGCTAGGAATATCCCATAACAATTCGTAGTTATCTTTTAAGCGGTCAAATTCGGGTACAACTTGTTTTAAAATGCCGTCTTTACTGGCTTTAACGCTGATGTAACCCCGAGGCGGCTCAATACCATTGGTGGCGTTAGAGATTTGACTCGAGGTTTCTGAAGGCATTAAGGCTGAAAGGGTAGAGTTACGTAAACCGTAAGTCACAATTTCTTGGCGTAGCTCTTCCCAGTCGTAATGCAATGGTTCATCACAAAGCTGATCCAAGGCCTTCTTATAGGTATCAATTGGCAAAATGCCTTGTGAGTAAGTGGTCTCGTTGAACATCGGGCAAGCGCCTTGCTCTTTGGCTAAACGCATCGATGCTTTTAATAACCAGTATTGAATCGCTTCAAAGGTGCGGTGAGTGAGGTTGTTAGCGCTGCCATCACTGTATTTCACTCCGTTTTTAGCTAAATAGTAGGCGTAGTTAATCACACCGATACCTAGAGTACGGCGGCCATCAGAGCCCTTCTTAGCTGCTTTGATGGGATAATCTTGGTAATCCAGTAGGCTATCTAAGGCACGTACCGCTAAGTCTGACAACTCTTCGAGTTCATTTAGATCTTTGATTGCGCCTAGGTTAAAGGCCGACAAAGTACATAGTGCAATTTCACCGTTTTCATCATGAACGTGTTGCAGAGGTTTAGTAGGCAGGGCAATTTCTAAACATAAATTAGATTGACGCACTGGTGCCTGAGCCGGATCAAACGGGCTGTGGGTATTACAATGGTCCACGTTTTGAATGTAAATACGACCGGTTGAGGCTCGCTCTTGCATCAGTGTCGAGAACAAGTCGGCGGCTTTAATCGATTGCTTACGAATACTTGGGTCTTGCTCATATTGTTCGTATAAGCGTTCAAATGTTTCTTGGTCTTCGAAGAAGGCGTCGTATAAGCCTGGAACATCACTGGGTGAGAACAGGGTAATGTTGCCGCCTTTCACTAGGCGTTGGTACATCAACTTGTTGAGCTGAACCCCGTAATCCATGTGACGAACTCGGTTGTCATCAACCCCGCGGTTATTTTTCAATACTAATAGCGATTCCACCTCTAAATGCCAGAAAGGATAGAAAATGGTGGCAGCACCGCCGCGCACGCCGCCTTGAGAACAACACTTAACCGCCGTTTGAAAATACTTATAGAAAGGAATACAGCCGGTGTGGAAGGCTTCACCACCACGGATTTCACTTCCTAGGGCGCGAATTCGGCCAGCGTTAATACCAATACCGGCACGTTGCGATACATAAGTTACAATCGATGAAGCGGTAGCGTTAATCGACTCTAAGCTGTCCCCACATTCAATCAGTACACATGAGCTGAACTGACGTGTTGGGGTACGCACGCCTGACATAATTGGCGTAGGTAAAGAAATTTTGAACTTAGAGGTGGCATCGTAAAAACGACGAATGTATTCCAAACGTACTGATTTGTCGTAGTGAGCAAACAGGCAGGCCGCCACCAAAATGTATAAAAACTGGGCGCTTTCAAAAATTTCACCGGTTACTCGGTTTTGTACTAAGTATTTACCTTCTAATTGCTTCACCGCGGCATAGGAGAAGTCCATATCACGCCAATGGTCGATGAACTCATCCATTTGGGCAAATTCTTCAGGGCTGTAGTCGCGCAACAAGTGCATGTCGTAACGCCCCGCTTCACATTGCTTAACAACGTGGTCGTAAAGCTTGGGTGGCTCAAACTGTCCGTAGGCTTTCTTACGCAGGTGAAAAACCGCTAGTCGTGCAGCTAGGTATTGATAATCAGGGGTTTCTTGAGAGATTAAATCGGCAGCCGATTTAATAATGGTTTCATGAATGTCTTTGGTCGCCATCCCGTTGTAAAACTGAATATGAGATTTTAACTCTACCTGTGATACCGATACGTTCTTCAGGCCTTTTGCTGCCCAGGTTATAACGCGGTGAATTTTGTCCAAATTGATGGCTTCTTGTTTACCGCTGCGTTTGGTTATCAGAAGATCTTTATTCATGAAGGGAGGGCCCTATTATCCTAATTTTGCGACGAAGTATCTAGTGTTGGTGTTTTCACTTACCCACTAGATATAGTGTTTCAAAAAACTATTGATACAAGATAATGAGGTTTTGGCTTTTTCGCAAGGTCTAGCAAAAAGGAAAAATTGTGTATAACTTGAAGATAAGTTAGTTGTGTTAGTGTTCACTAACTTCCTTTGGTTTTACCTGAGAGTACTGAGATGAATGCAAGCGTTTTTTTAAAGAAAAATGAATAAAAATAATTTATTTTTTAAAACTTGAGCTTGCTTACAATTCACTCAACCAAGCTTGAATACTTTGCTGCAACTGCTCGCTTTTAGAGCAATGTAAATCGGCCTGCCACTGCTCGATTTTATCTTGCTCGGACAAATACCCCCACAGTGCCAGCAAGGTTGTCATATTACTATTTCTACCCGCTTCTATATCGCGCTCCGCGTCTCCCACATATAAGCAGTGCTGTGGCGCAATACCAAGTTTTTCACAGGCTAACAACATCGGGGCCGGATCGGGCTTACGCTGCGCTAGGGTATCGCCGCCAATCAATACTGCTGATTGTTCGAATTCGACAAAGTGAGCCAATAAGAGCTTGCTTAAGTGCTCTGGTTTATTGGTCACCACTCCCCAAGGGATTTGTTGCTGATTTAACCACTGTAGCGCTTGGCGTATGCCAGGGAAAAAATCGGTACCTTGGCAGATGTACTGTTGATAATAGTCAAGTAGTTGTTGGCGCAATTGGTTCTGAGCTTGCTCTGCCCAAGCTTCGCCAAATCCTGCTTTTAATAAGCCGATGGCGCCGTGGGAGCTTAGCTGGCGAGCTTGCTCTAGGCTCAGTGGTGCTTGTTGGTGTTGGCTTAATACAAAGTTGGCGGCAGCGCCTAAGTCTGGCGCCGTATCTAGTAGGGTGCCATCTAAATCAAATAAAACGGCGACTTGCTTAGTCATTAAGCCTCCGGTTTCGCCAGTTGCACCATGTAGTTCACATCAACATTGCGGCTGAGGCGGAAGTGTTCAATCACTGGGGTGTATTGTACTCCGCTAATGGATTCGCTGTGCAGCCCCTGCTGGTCGGCCCAAGCGAGCAGTTCTGAGGGACGAATAAACTTATCGTGCTGGTGGGTTCCATTGGGCACTATTTTGAGTAGTTTTTCGGCCGCCAAAATCATATACAAATAGGCTTTTGGGGTGCGGTTGATGGTGGATACAAATAACTTTCCACCGGGTTTAAGCATGCTGGCGCAGGCCGCTATGACCGAGCTAGGGTCGGGCACATGTTCAAGCATTTCCATGCAAGTAATCACATCATAAGCTCGCTGGTGCTCTTCGGCGTGGGCTTCAGCGGTGGTTTGCTGGTAGCTCAATTGAACGCCGCTTTCCAAGGCGTGTAGTTTGGCCACTTGGATTTGCTCTTCGCCCATATCGATAGCGCTGACCGTGGCGCCGCGCTGAGCCATGCTTTCTGCGAGGATCCCGCCACCACAACCTACATCGAGTATGTTTTTGCCAAACAGACCATTAGCGCCGCGCTCAATATAATCTAAACGTAAAGGGTTTATTTGATGCAGGGTTTTGAACTCACCTTGCTTATCCCACCATCGAGAGGCTAAACCGGCAAAATGGGCGATTTCTTGGTGGTCAACATTTTGCGTCGTTGTTGTCGCTTGCATTGGCTTGCTAATCCGCTTCAGTATTTTTAAGCATTATAAGAACTTGAGACGAGCAGTCACTAGCTTTTATCCAATTCTCAGCTTTTTTCATTTTTCTCACTTAAAAGAGCGACATCAAGCCTGTTAAGGGCGTGATTTTATGGTAAAGTTTGCGATTACGCTGAGTAATTGTAAAAAGCAATAAAAACGAAGGATTTTGTCGTCTATGAACGATCTTGCAAAAGAGATTACGCCGGTCAATATCGAGGATGAGCTAAAGAGCTCATATCTTGATTATGCCATGAGCGTTATTGTTGGGCGTGCCTTGCCAGATGTACGTGATGGTTTGAAACCAGTGCATCGCCGGGTGCTTTACGCAATGAACGTATTAGGTAATGACTGGAATAAACCCTATAAAAAATCTGCCCGTGTGGTAGGTGACGTAATTGGTAAATATCACCCTCATGGTGATAGTGCTGTTTACGATACGATTGTTCGTATGGCGCAGCCGTTTTCGCTGCGTTACATGTTGGTAGATGGTCAGGGTAACTTTGGTTCGGTCGATGGCGATTCTGCCGCGGCGATGCGTTATACCGAAATCCGTATGGATAAATTGGCTCACTCTTTGTTGGCTGATTTAGATAAAGAAACAGTTGATTTCGTTCCCAACTACGATGATACCGAACAAATCCCCGAGGTTTTACCGACCCGCATTCCTAACTTGTTGGTGAACGGTTCTTCAGGTATTGCCGTAGGTATGGCAACCAACATTCCACCACATAACTTAAACGAAGTGATCAATGGCTGTTTGGCCATGGTGGAAAATCCAGATATTACGATTGACGAGTTGATGGAATACATTCCCGCACCTGACTTCCCTACTGCGGGTATCATTAATGGTCGGGCAGGCGTAATCCAAGCCTATCGCACTGGTCGCGGTAAAGTTTCCATTCGCGCTAAAGCCGAAGTGGTCACCGAAAACAATGGTAGAGAAACTATCATTGTTCACGAAATTCCTTACCAAGTGAACAAGGCTCGACTAATCGAAAAAATGGCCGAGCTGGTAAAAGATAAGAAATTGGAAGGTATTTCTGCGCTGCGCGATGAGTCTGATAAAGAGGGCATGCGCATAGTTATTGAACTGAAGCGCGATGCAGTGGGTGAGGTGGTGTTAAATAACCTTTACTCACAAACTCAAATGCAGGTGTCTTTCGGTATGAACATGGTGGCTTTAGATAATGGCCAACCTAAAGTGTTCAACCTGCAAGAAATGCTCGAATGCTTTATTCGTCACCGCCGTGAGGTGGTCACTCGTCGTACCGTTTACGAACTACGTAAAGCTCGCGACCGTGCTCACATCCTTGAAGGTTTGGCGATCGCCCTAGCTAACATTGATGAAATCATAGAATTAATTAAGACCTCGCCGACTCCTAGCGAAGCTAAGGCTGCCTTAGTGGCTAAAGGTTGGGACCTAGGTGCAGTGTCAGCGATGTTAGAGCGCGCCGGTGATGATGCGGCTCGTCCAGATTGGTTAGAGCCGGAATTCGGTGTGCGTGAAGGTCAGTATTTCCTAACTGAAATTCAAGCGCAGGCGATTCTGGATTTACGCTTGCACAAGTTAACTGGTCTAGAACACGAAAAAATTATTGGCGAATATAAGGATCTGTTGGAACTTATTGCCGAGTTACTGTACATCTTAAATAATTCTGAACGTTTGATGGAAGTGATTCGTGACGAACTTATAGAAGTGCGTGAGCAGTTTGGTGACGAGCGTCGTACCGAAATTTCAGCCAATAGCGCAGATATTTCTTTAGAAGATCTGATCAACGAAGAAGATGTGGTAGTGACGCTATCCCACGAAGGTTACGCTAAGTATCAGCCGCTGACTGAGTACGAATCTCAACGCCGCGGTGGTAAAGGTAAAGCGGCGACCAAGATGAAGGATGAAGACTTCATCGAGAAATTATTGGTGGCCAATACCCATGATACCGTGTTGTGTTTCTCAACAGTGGGTAAAGTTTACTGGTTGAAAGTGTATCAATTGCCGTTAGCCAGCCGTCAGGCACGTGGTAAGCCAATTGTTAACTTGCTGCCGCTTAGCGATGACGAGCGTATCACCGCTATCTTGCCGGTACGTGAGTACCAAGAAGATAAATTTGTGCTATTTGCTACTGCCAACGGTACAGTGAAGAAAACACCACTCACTGCCTTTAAACGTCCATTGTCTAGCGGTATTCGTGCGATTAACTTGCACGATGACGATAGCCTGATTGGTGTTGATATTACCGACGGAAACAGCGAAATTATGTTGTTCTCTGACGCTGGTAAGGTAGTACGTTTCAACGAGAAACAACGCGACAGCGAAACGGGTGCGGTGAAGCTTGATCCAGAAACGGGTGAAGAGCTACTGGCACTGCGTCCAATGGGACGTACCGCTGCCGGGGTGCGTGGTATCTCTCTTGAAGAAGGCCAAAAAGTTGTATCGCTGATTGTTCCTGTGGGGGATGGCGACATTCTTACTGCTACCGAAAATGGTTACGGTAAACGTACTAGTTTGGCAGAATACCCAGCTAAGAGTCGTGCAACCAAAGGCGTGGTGTCCATAAAAGTGAGCGAGCGTAACGGCCTTGTGGTGGGAGCCATTCAGGTAACTGAAGCGCAGGAGATGATGCTCATCACTAATGGCGGCACCTTGGTGCGGACTCGAGTTAACGAAGTGTCACTGGTGGGACGTAATACCCAAGGTGTGAGATTAATTCGTACCGCTGAAGATGAAAAAGTGGTTGGGCTTCAGCGGATTGAAGAAATTGAAGACGATGAACTCGACGATATTGATGAAACTAACAACCCTGAGGGTGCTGTTCAGCCTGAGGCACCAGAGACTGGTGGTGACGTTGATAGCGACCAAGACGCGTAGTTTTCTCTAAGGTAAACAACGGGCGGCTTTTAGCCGCTCGTTTTAGTTTTAAAACAAGACGTGAACCACTAAAGTGGTCGAACACAACATAGTAGTAAGAGATTTATGATGGATAAAATCTATAATTTTTGTGCGGGTCCAGCGATGTTGCCTGAAGCAGTGATGCAACAAGCGCAAGCTGAGTTTTGTAATTGGCAAGATTTGGGTGTGTCGGTGATGGAAGTGAGCCATCGCGGCAAGGAATACATCGCCATGGCGGCGCAAGCCGAGCAAGATTTACGTGATTTATTGGCGATTCCAGATAATTATAAAGTGTTGTTTTGTCAGGGCGGAGGTCGTGGGCAATTTGCCGCTGCGCCACTTAATTTATTAGGAGACAAACAATCCATCAGCTACATCACTACTGGCCAATGGTCTAAGAGTGCAGTAGCAGAAGGTGAGAAGCACGCTAAAGCGCATGTCTTTGATGCCATCACTCAAAACGAACAGGGCCAATTTTTGGTGAAGCCCAGCCAACAATGGCAAATCGACCAAGATTCGGCCTACCTACATTACTGCCCCAATGAAACCATTGAAGGTATCGCCATTGATGAGATCCCAGAAGTGGGCGACATGGTATTAGTGGCCGATTTCTCATCCACCATTTTGTCGCAGCCTATCGATGTGAGTAAGTTTGGGGTGATTTATGCCGGGGCACAAAAGAACATTGGTCCATCGGGTTTGGCCATTGCCATTGTCCGTGAGGACTTGTTAGGTAAGGCTCATCCTTTAACGCCAAATATCTTTAACTATGAGATATTAGCGGGTAGCGACTCAATGTTTAATACGCCGCCTACCTATTCTTGGTACTTGGCTGGCCTGGTATTCAAGTGGCTGAAGGCCCAAGGAGGCCTAAGCGCGATGGCGCAGAAAAACACTGCTAAAGCTGAGCTTTTGTACTCATTTATTGATAACAGCGACTTCTACCAAAACAACGTTGCACCGCAAAACCGTTCTAAAATGAACGTGCCATTCCAACTCGCTAACGAGCAATTAGATGCGGCCTTCCTTGCCGAGTCTGCCGCTGCGGGTTTACTTACTTTGAAAGGCCATCGTTTGGTTGGCGGGATGCGCGCTAGTATTTATAACGCAATGCCGATTGAAGGGGTGCAAGCTCTGGTTGATTTTATGGCTGATTTTGCCAAGCGTAACAGCTAGTTGAGGCAAAGTTGTCCGCGTTTTTTGCGGCTTAGCTGTATTGGCTAAGCGCAAAAAACAACAGTTATTTCAGCCGTTAGCCTTTGAGTTAGCGAGCATTAATTAAAGATTTGGATCCATGGAACAATTAACTTTACAGCCGATTTCGCGCATCAATGGTGAAATTAATTTGCCAGGCTCAAAAAGCGTGTCTAACCGGGCCTTGTTGCTAGCGGCTCTAGCAGAAGGCGAAACGGTATTAAGCAACCTGTTAGACAGTGACGATATTCGTCATATGTTAAATGCACTTAAAAAACTGGGTGTGGATTATCAGCTATCTGATGATCGAAGCCGCTGCCGCGTTAATGGTTTAGGTCGTGCCTTTGTTCTCGAACAGGCCGAAGAGTTATTTTTAGGTAACGCAGGAACCGCTATGCGCCCCTTGTGCGCTGCCTTATGCTTGAGTCAGGGTGAGTTTACTTTAACCGGCGAGCCGCGCATGGAAGAGCGCCCGATCGGTGCTTTAGTTGATGCGCTTCGCCAAGTTGGCGCCGATGTCAGTTACCTAAAGAATGAAGGTTATCCGCCGCTGGCGATTAAAGGCACTGGCCTACAGGGCGGAAAAGTTGCTATAGATGGTTCGGTATCTAGCCAGTTTTTAACTGCCTTTTTGATGGCCGCGCCTTACGCACAACAAGATGTTGAAATCAGCATCATTGGTGATTTGGTGTCTAAACCTTATATCGACATTACCTTGAAGATGATGGCCGCCTTTGGTGTTGAAGTTGAGAATCATAACTACCAACGCTTTGTGGTGAAAGGCCAACAAGTTTATCGTGCTGCTGGCGAATTTTTGGTGGAAGGTGACGCCTCGTCTGCCTCCTACTTCCTTGCTGCCGGCGCCATCAAGGGTGGCGAAGTCAAAGTCACCGGCGTAGGCAAAAAATCGATGCAAGGTGATGTGTTATTTGCCGATGTATTAGCGGCGATGGGCGCAGACATAGAGTGGGGGGATGATTACATTATTGCCCGCAGCGGAGAGTTAAGCGCAGTGGATATGGACATGAATCATATTCCAGATGCGGCGATGACTATTGCTACCACGGCTTTATTCGCCAAAGGCACAACCGCTATTCGCAATGTTTATAACTGGCGGGTAAAAGAGACCGACCGTTTAGCTGCGATGGCCACTGAACTAAGAAAAGTGGGCGCGACGGTGAATGAAGGACATGACTTTATTGAAGTCACTCCACCAGCCCAGCTTAAACATGCGGCGATTGATACTTACGACGATCACCGTATGGCTATGTGCTTTTCATTAGTGGCGCTGAGTGATACGCCGGTCACCATTAATGACCCCAAGTGTACCTCAAAAACGTTTCCTGATTATTTTGAGCGCTTGCAACAACTTAGTGAATAAAACTGTCGAAAATCATCGACAACTTCGCTAGTCTGTAAAGAGTCGTTTCTACGACTCTTTTTTTACACCCGTACTTTAAGCCTAGAAAGCTAGGTTATAAATAAATAGGCAAAAAGCCATACAATAAAGTGCGGACAAACGGTAATAGAACTATGAATGTTTACACTGCACGGCAGGCGATTCTCGATCGTCGTCAGCGGGTAGTCGCCTACGAGCTGCTATTTAGAGACGGGCCCGAAAACGTCTACCCCGATGTGGATCCGCATGAAGCCACATCTAAACTTATTATTCGTACCCAATTAAATGAAGGTATTTTAGCGGTTACTCAGGGCAAACCTGCGCTCATTAATTTCCCAGAACAAAGTCTGTATTCTGATATGGTTCACTTGCTGCCGAATAAGCAGGTGGTCATAGAAATATTAGAAAACATAGAGCCTAGTGAAAAGCTTTATCAACGTTGCAAATCCTTATTTCATCGTGGCTATCGTTTGGCCTTTGATGATTTTGTTTATAAGCCGGAGTGGCAGACCTATTTAAAGTTTGTTCGCTTGATTAAGGTGGATATTCAACGTACGCCCTTTGAGCAGTTAGCGCCATTGTTTGAGGCAGTTAAACAGCGCAAAAATATTAAGTTACTAGCGGAAAAAATAGAAACTCAGCAAGAGTATCAACAGGCCAAAGAGCTAGGGTTCAATTTTTTTCAGGGCTTTTACTTTTGTAAGCCTGAAATGCAAAAAACAAAAGATATAGATGCCAGTTATTTGATGATTTCGCGGCTTTTTTATGCAGCCACCCGCGAGGATGTTAATGTTAATGAAGTTGTCAGGTATTTTGAGCGAGATACTGCTTTAACCTACAAGTTATTGCGCTTTGTTAATTCTGGCAATTTGCCGATTGTTGAAGACATAGCTTCGATTAAACAGGCCGTAGTCTATATTGGCAATCAGCAATTGCGTAAGCTGGTGGCGTTACTAGCAACCGCCATGACCGTGAGTCATAAGCCACGAGAACTCGTGAGAATATCAGTTCATCGAGCCCGCTTTTGCGAGTTAGTGGCAATGAGGAAGTCTCCTGCAATGAGAGAAATGGCCTTTCTTTGCGGACTATTCTCACTGCTAGATGCGATTCTAGATAAGCCACTTGAACAACTGCTTTATAGCCTGCCATTGGAGCAAGAAATTCGCGATGCTTTATGCAGTGAGCAACCTTCAATGTTACGCCTAATGCTAATGACAATTAAGTCTTATGAAGAAGGGCATTGGTATAATACGGAACGCCTTGCCGAGCAGTTACGCATGGATTATACCCAAGTTGAACAACTGAATTTGCAGGCCTTACTTTGGAGTGAACAGTACCAGTCTTTAGTGGTCTAACGACCTTCGCAGACCCTGATGAATCATGTTTTATGAGCTTTATAGTAATTTGTGACTTAGGCGGCTATTTGCTCCGTTTTAATCCTTGTTAAGTGGTGTTGGTATCAATTATTTTAAGACTGATTTTGGTATGCTGTTGCCACAATATGAGCTTGGCGCATTGAACGCCGAGTCGTAAAACAAGTCTATGCAAGTTGTCGGGAGCAAAAAGAGTTTGTGGTTAAGCGTCGTTAAATATTTAACGTTGCTAATGGTGGCGTATTGCTGGTCGTTAGGCGTTAATGCTTATGTGGTCAACGCAAGCGAATATCAATGGCTAGAAGAACACCCTCGTATTCGTGTGGCGGTGGTTGCCGACCGTATGCCTTTGGAAGCAGTTGACGCAAATGGTATTCCCATTGGTTACGCCATCGAAACGCTTGAGCAACTGGCTTTTCAAACCCGTTTAAAACTCGACTACCATATTTACGCCTCTATCTCTGAAGCGATTGTTGCTCTGCAAACAAAACAAGTTGATATGTTGAGCAGTGCTACTACCCACCATCGTTTAAGCCCTTTTGTTAATTACAGTCTGTTGAGTAAAGAGCAGCCATTAGCTTTGTATTACTCCTTAGATCATGTGCGTTACGCTGATATGCAGCAATTACAAGGTAAACCGGTTGCTGTTGTGGCGGGAAGTAGTGCCCATGAGCGCTTACTCAGTCACTATTCAGAAGTAACTGCTTTAGCCTTTCCTCATTTAGCCGCAGCCATGGCCGCTGTTAATCAGCAACAAGCGGTAGGGTTTTTGGCGGGGACGGATGAGGCTGCCGCATTACTCAGAGCCCAGCCGTTGTTACATTTTCAACCCGCTTTTCAATTAACTGAAGGTATTGGGCATCAGTTTGCCATTCGAGAAGACTGGCAACCTTTAGTGGATTTATTAAATCGCGGTTTAGTCTCTATCGATACCGAACGTAGTGAGCAACGCTATAGCTACTGGCAAAGTTATGCGGCGAGTGGGTCTTCTATTTCTGTTTCTTTGTGGTGGTTAATGATGTTGCTATTGTTAGCCGCGATTGCTGGATCTGCCGCCGTGTTAATTAGAAATAGATTTGCTAAAGCCAAGCTGCATTTACATCAGCTGCGTGAGCAATTGGACTACTGGAAAAATCATGACCCAGTAACCGGCTTACCAAATCGACGCCATATTACTCGTATGCTCAGCAGTTGGTTAGACGATGCGGTGCCGTTATCGGTACTCATGTTTGACTTCCCAAGACAAAACGAGGTTTTTGAGAACTTTGGCCAGCGCTTGGGTGAAGTCACTAAAGAAGCCTACGCGAAACGTGTGCAAAAAGGCTTATGTAGTCGTTATCCGGAAGCCCAATTAGCTTATTGGTATCATCACTATTTCGTGGTGGTGGTGCCAAATATTAACAACGAAAAAGACGTAGTTGATATTGCTAAACAAATTGTTCAGTACTGTCGTGGTTGGCTGCGTTTAGAGCAATTGCAGTTATTAACTCGCTGTCATGTGGGTTATTGTACTTATCACCCGCAACGTGAAGCTCTGCACAGTGATACCTTGTTGGCAAATACCTTTACGGCGCTCAATCATGCGGTGAAAATGGGAGTTAATATTTGCCGTTATAGCCCCGATTTGAGTCAGGCTGGTTTAGTCAAGTTAACGTTGGAATCGAAGCTACGTAAGGCTATTGGCAATAATGAATTAGAGCTGTTTTTCCAACCGCAGTTTTGCTTACAAACCAACAAGATTGTTGGCGCAGAAGTCCTGTTACGCTGGTTTACTAAAGAGGGCGCGATTTCACCAGAAGAATTTGTGCCAGTAGCTGAAGAAACCGGCCTAGTATTGCAATTGGATAAATGGGTGTTTCAAAGCGCCATGCGCTTTTTGGCCCGCCATGCCAGCCAGTTGCCCAAAGACTTCAAATTGGCGGTAAACTTCTCCGCCACTACCGTTTCCTTGGGGCACGCCGAAAAAATTGCCATTGCTTATGCGCGCCAGTGGCAGGTTAACCCGCAACGAGTCTGCATCGAGATTACCGAGTCGGCGATGATGGAACAACCAGCAGAGGCAAAAGCCAGCATACAACGTTTACGTGATGCCGGTTTTGGTATTGCCATTGATGACTTTGGCACTGGTTATTCGTCAATGGCTTACTTGAAACACCTTCCAGTAACTGTGCTGAAAATTGACCGCGCCTTCGTCAGTGGTATGGAAGATAATTTGTCCGATCAACACATTGTTAAAGCCATGGTGATGATCGCCCGCAGTATGAAGTACCAAGTCCTTATCGAGGGCATCGAAACCCAGACTCAGGCGAATTTAGCCTCGGTGATGGGCTGTGAGCAAGCACAGGGCTTTTTCTTCTCACGTCCTTTACCTCAAGCTGATTTTGTTAACAGTCATTTGCTCAAACCTCCAGCAAAAGAGAAGTTGCGTTTAGTGGTTAGTTAATCTTGGCGCGGCTTTTGCTTTTCCTCGTATATCTTAAACACAATGCCATTTATCTGGCGCCAGAGGAAAATCATGAGAGTAGATTCGAGCCCACTATTTAGCGAACTGCAATCAATGGCCGGTGAAATGAAAACAGGCGGGATTGCTAATGATATTGCACCAGCCAATAACCCACTCGGTAGTTCCTCTGTTAACAGCGATTTCGGTGATTTGCTGAAAGATGCCATCAACAATGTAAATGGTCTGCAATCCAATGCCAATGATTTACGCACCCGTTTTGATTTGGGTGACCGTAGTGTAGGCATTGGTGATGTGATGATAGCTGCGCAAAAATCTAGCGTAGCCTTTGATGCAACGGTTCAAGTAAGAAATAAGCTAGTAGAAGCTTATAAAGAAATTATGTCCATGCCGGTTTAATTTGGCTAGGAGAAGATTGTGGCGAGCGAAGGAAGTAACGCAATGAGTCAGGAACAAGCACTGCTAAGTTCAAACAATGACGGTGATAGCTTGGAAGCAACAGAGCAGCAAAGCTCAGCGCTTTCGTTCTTGAGCAATGGTGACGTGCTTCGTCAAATCATTATGATTTTGGCACTGGCCATTTGCTTGGCTATGGCGGTATTTTTGCTGATGTGGGCCAAAGAACCAGAAATGCGCCCATTAGGTACCATGACCACGCCAGAATTAGTGGAAACTCTGGACTTTCTCGACGCGCAAAAAATTCCCTACACCATCGAAGGCAATACTATATTGGTTAATGCCGAACGCTATCAGGATATTAAATTACAGCTGCGTCGCTCTGGCTTAACTGATGCTCCACCAGCAGGTGAGCAAATTCTGCTCAACGATATGGGCTTTGGTGTTAGTCAGCGCTTAGAGGGCGAACGTCTTAAACTCAGTCGCGAGCGCCAATTGGCGACGGCGATTGAGCAAATGAAATCAATCAGTAAAGCTCAAGTATTGCTCGCTATTCCGAAGAGCAATGTGTTTGCTCGTCGTGAACAACAACCCTCGGCCACAGTGGTGGTGCAGTTAAGGTCTAGCAACGGTTTACAGCAAGAAGAGATCGATTCGATAGTTGACATTGTTGCCTCGGCGGTTCAGGGCTTGGTGCCAACTCGAGTGACGGTCACTGATCAACATGGGCGTTTATTAAACTCTGGCAGCCAAGATCCGCTATCTTCTCGCACCCGTAAAGAATTTGAAATGGAGCGTAAGCGCGAAGAAGAGTACAAAGACAAGATCGACGCCATCATGATCCCCATCGTGGGCGTGGGCAACTATACTGCCGAAGTCGATGTGACGCTTGATTTCACTGCGGTTGAGCAAACCCAAAAACGCTTTAATCCTGATCTTCCAGCTGTACGCAGTGAATATACCATTGAAGACAATAATGTGGGGGCGGGCGCCATAGGTATACCAGGCGCGTTAACTAATCAGCCGCCACTACCCGCTGAAATACCAGAGCAAGCCGGAGGCGCAACAACCCAAGCTCAATCGGGTAGTAGCCGCTAGGAAGCCACGCGAAATTACGAATTAGACACCACTATTAGTCATACCCGCTCGCAGGTTGGGGTAGTTAGACGTTTAAGCGTATCGGTAGCGCTAGATTACAACAGTCAAGTTTCTGACGCGGGTGAAACTAGCCGCGAACCTCGTTCAGCCGAAGAGCTAGCCAACATTCGTCGTTTATTGCAGGGCGGTGTGGGCTTTAACTTAAGCCGTGGCGATACTTTAGAAGTAGTCAGTGTGCCATTTTCTCGCCCTGAGTTGATGACTGAAGCGGATTTACCTATCTGGGAGCAAGCTTGGTTCTGGCGTGCTATGCGTATCGCCGGTAGCGTCTTGGTTCTCATTGTGCTGATTGTGGCGGTAGTGCGGCCTATGCTCAATCGTATCCTATCTTCGGGTGAAGAGAATGAACACACCGAGACCGATTTGGATGCAGCCTTGGCCGCTTATGAAAATGACGATGATCTGCAGCTCATTTCAGCCGATAATTCAGAAATTGATTTTGGCATTCGCGATGGTCAGCTTAAACTGCCAGACTTACATAAAGATGAAGATATGCTTAAAGCTGTGCGTGCCT
This sequence comes from Agarivorans sp., assembly GCF_050295395.1. Taxonomy (NCBI): domain Bacteria; kingdom Pseudomonadati; phylum Pseudomonadota; class Gammaproteobacteria; order Alteromonadales; family Alteromonadaceae; genus Agarivorans; species Agarivorans sp. The sequence goes on along the minus strand of NZ_JBNKPP010000046.1, from coordinate 1,396 downwards.
TGGTGGCTAACGAACCAGACCTTGCAGCCATGGTAATCAAAGATTGGGTAATTAACGATGCCAAATGAAGATAATGTAAATCCAGAGGAAGTCCTCGCGGAAATGAGCGGCATTGAGCGCGCAGCCATCTTGATGCTAAGCCTCAACGAAGAAGATGCCGCTACCATCTTTCGTCATTTAGAACCTAAGCAGGTTCAGCGCTTAGGGATGGCGATGGCTTCTTTGGAAGACTTTTCTCATGAACGGGTGGTGGCGGTACACCGTCTGTTTATCGATGATATTCAAAAATACACCAATATTGGTATTGGTAGTGAAGACTTCGTGCGTAAGGCCTTAACCGCAGCCTTGGGTGAAGACCGGGCTTCTAGCTTGGTTGACCAAATTATTATGGGTAGCGGCGCTAAAGGTTTGGATTCATTAAAATGGATGGATGCACGCCAAGTTGCCAATATTATTCAAAACGAGCACCCACAAATTCAAACCATTGTTTTGTCTTATCTGGAAGCCGAGCAATCCGCCGAAATCTTGTCGCAATTTGCCGAGAAAGTTCGTCTCGATTTAATGATGCGGATTGCCAATTTGGAAGAAGTTCAGCCTGCGGCATTGACCGAATTGAACGAAATCATGGAGAAACAGTTTGCGGGTCAAGCCGGCGCACAAGCAGCCAAGATGGGCGGCCTGAAAGCGGCAGCCAATATCATGAACTTCCTCGATACCAATATGGAAGGCATGTTGATGGACTCTATCCGCGAAAGCGACGAGGAAATGGCGCAGCAAATCCAAGACTTGATGTTTGTATTCGAAAATCTTATCGACATCGACGACCGTGGTATTCAAACCTTGCTGCGTGATGTCCCTGGTGAGTTACTACAAAAAGCACTCAAAGGTGCCGACGATACCTTGAAAGATAAGATCTTCAACAATATGTCGAAACGCGCTGCTGAGATGCTCAAAGATGACCTTGAAGCCATGGGCCCAATTAAAGTTAGTGAAGTTGAAACCGCACAGAAAGAAATTCTATCAATTGCTCGTCGCTTGTCCGAAGCGGGCGAAATTATGATTGGCGGCGGCGGCGGCGATGAGTTCTTATAAGCATGAGTGAGCAAGATAAACCCGACGAGCAACAAAAAGCCGCGAAAGCGGCTGACAACGCCGATAATGACTTGATGGACGAAGACGATATTGCGGCACTATTAGAGCAAAATCAGTCTACGCCTAGTGATTCTGCTCAAGCTGCGGCATCGCAAGCTCAAGAGCAAAGCGATATCGACGATATTTTGGCCGACGCGCAGCCGCCGTCATCTTCAACAGAGGCTGCAATGGGTGAGCAAGCCAAGCAAGAGCCGCAAGATATTAGTTGGCCCTTGCCTGATTTTACTGAGCCTCAGGATAAACA
>NZ_JBNKPP010000045.1:0-3400 GCF_050295395.1 Agarivorans sp. | reverse complement strand
CCAGCTTATTGGGGTTGCCTTGCAGAGGGTAGGCCTGTTGGTAGGTTTGCTCAATCTGTTGGTTGGTGACGTCGCTGAGTAGTCCTACCATGCTTAAGTCTTTTAATGCTTTGGCTACGCGCTCTCGCTCGATGGGTGAGTCTTTCTTTGGCAGTGGCGAACTCACTTCGGCATCACTTGCCGTTGCCGGGAAAAATTGAAACTTAAATACCTTCCAACTGGGCTTGCGACTGCCGTAAGCGAGATAAAGCTCGCGTAGCTCCGGGTGCTCGGCCAGCTCTTCGCTGCTGGCCGAGTAAAAAAACAGTTTATTGTTGGCGGTATGAGTAAAGCAATAAATCAGGCTTTCACCCTGTTCGCGTTGTAAGTAACGCAGCATTCGCGGTGAATGAAACAGCTGGGACAGGTGGCTTTGATTACTTTCATCTCGCCAGTAAGAAAAAATATCAGCGTTGTTTTGGGTGGCTAGAGCATAACGTAGGCTAGGCGTGTGTTGACCCGTAAAATACAGTGGCACACTACTTAAGCGTGGCATCAGGTATTGCTCGTAGCCTTTGGTAATCACGGCGGCGGTAATGTTGTCTACATCAACTCGATAGCGGCCGCGATAGGAACGCAGGAAGTTTTTAAAAAACTGATTAAATTCTTCGCCAGGGTCCACTACCACTAGGCGTACCCATTGTTGCTGCTTTTTGCGGTCGATACCGACTACCCGATATTCGGTACCCGCGCTAAGTACGCGGTTAACGAATTCTTTTTCTAGCCCGGTAAAATAGATGAAGTAGTGCTCACCCACTTCAAATGTGCGCTTCTCATCCACCTTGATGCGGATCCCCGATACCGACATATTGGAGGTTCTGGCATCAAACAGCTTACCATTCACATCGGCAATTCTTAGTGGGGCGGTGAGGTGCATGCGCTCTTCACTGCGACCAATGTAGTGGCCTAAGCGTACTGCTCTGGCAATGACTTTTTTCTGCCTACGGGCGGCTGCTTCTTGCGGGCTGATGTTATTTTTTTGCATCACCTTGAAGTTGTTTTCAGTGTGCTGCAGTTTTTCAAAAATACCTAGGGTGTATTGTTGGTTGTAGAGTTTTAACTGTTGTTTGAAGACTTTAATGGCGATGTCATCTAAGAAATGGGTTTTACCTTGGTAGTGAAACTCCTTACATTCACCATCCACCTTGCCGCGTAAATCAACTAGCCGTTGACAAGGCGCAGCCAAGCGTTGCATTTCCATTTTGAGTAGGAAGCTCTCATTATTGCTTAGCCCTTCGGTAGCGCGCTTAAAGACTTGATTGAAGTCGCTACTCCCCATCACTGGTAGTAGTCGCTCGATTAAGGCGTGGTGCTTCGTTTCTGGCATGGCGCTAGGTATCATTCCTTCAAGCTATGTTTTGATGTCAAAATTCTGTCTTAGTCTATACACTAAGCAAAGTTTGTTCCCTTAGCTAGATGAAAGATAACAAGTTTAAGTAATATTTTAGCGTTTTGTGAGCGTTTGGAGGAAAAATGGCCAAAGTGAAAACTGCTTATGTGTGTAATGATTGTGGTGCCGACTTCCCACGTTGGCAGGGGCAGTGCAGTGAATGCAAAGCTTGGAACACCATTAGTGAAGTTCGCTTAAGTGCCGCTCCGTCTCGTAATGACCGTTTCACTGGCTACGCAGGGAGCACCGCAGGTAAAGTACAAACCTTAGAGAGTATTGATTTAGCGGAGTTACCTCGTTTCTCTACCGGCTTTAAAGAGTTTGACCGGGTGTTGGGGGGCGGTGTGGTTCCTGGCAGTGCCATTTTGATCGGCGGTAGTCCCGGGGCCGGTAAGAGTACCTTGTTGTTGCAAACCATGTGTGGCTTGGCTCAGAGCATGGATACCCTGTATGTTACTGGCGAGGAATCCTTGCAACAAATCGCCCTGCGAGCCCAGCGTTTGGGTTTACCGAAAGATAAACTAAAACTATTGGCGGAAACCAGTGTTGAGCAAATCGGCCAGATAGCACTGGAAATTAAACCCAAAATGATGGTGATAGACTCGATTCAGGTGATGCACATGGCCGATATTCAGTCGGCACCGGGTGGAGTGAGTCAGGTCAGAGAAAGTGCTGCTTGGTTAACCCGTTTTGCCAAGCAACATAATATTGCCATGTTCATGGTGGGCCATGTGACTAAAGACGGCACTTTAGCCGGGCCTAAGGTGCTTGAGCACTGTATTGATTGTTCGATTATGTTGGAAGGTGATGCCGACGGGCGTTTTCGTACGCTTCGGGGTAATAAAAATCGCTTTGGTGCGATTAACGAGCTCGGAGTGTTTGCCATGACCGAGCAGGGCATGCGTGAGGTATCCAACCCTTCGGCTATTTTCTTATCACGAGGACAAGAAGCAGCACCGGGCTCGGTGGTAATGGTGGTATGGGAAGGGACTCGACCTTTACTGGTAGAGATCCAAGCCTTGGTTGATTATAGCCAGCTGGCTAACCCGCGGCGGGTGGCTGTGGGCTTAGAGCAAAACCGTTTGGCCATGTTGTTAGCGGTGATGCATCGCCATGCTGGGGTGCAAATGTCTGATCAAGACGTCTTTACCAATGTGGTAGGTGGGGTTCGAGTGGCCGAAACTGGTGCCGACTTGGCGCTGTTGGTGGCCATGGTATCGAGCTTTAGAAACCACACGCTGGCGCAAGATTTAGTGGTATTTGGTGAAGTGGGGCTGTCTGGGGAAATTCGCCCGGTGAGTAATGGTCAGGAGCGACTCAATGAAGCGGCTAAACATGGCTTTAAACGAGCCATTGTCCCCCTAGGCAACCGCCCTAAGCAGGCGATTGCTGGTCTAGAGGTGATTGCCGTGAGTAAACTTGCCGAGGCATTAGAAGCGGTTTAATCCGCTTCTTTGTTTTGGTCGACTAAATGTTCTAATTCGCGGTGCAATAGGGCATCGTCGCCAAGGTTTAACTCAATTAAGCGTTTTAAATGGCTGGCACTTTCTAGGTCGAGGTGTAGGCACTTAAGCCCAATCTGTTGGTCACGTAGATGTTTCACTTCTACGTCCATGGTTATGCTCAACTCTTCAATCGCCACATCGCTCAAACTGAAGCTTAGGGTGAGTTGGGTCAACTCCTCATCCCAGTCATTCGGTAGCGTGACTAAGGCACCTTGTAAGGATAAATCCAACAATTGGCATGACCAAGATTGCTCACCGTGATTTAAGTAGGCGGGGCGGTTGAACAGGACTCGCAAAAATTGACGGCGCTCGCGCATGCTTTATTTCCTATAGTTTTAATATTTCAATTCACTTTAAGCCTAGCGTAAATAAGATATTTTTACAGCTAAGCGGGTGGCTTTTGGGACAAAGCCTGAGCAATTATTTGTTGAGTGTGTGAGGCCAATTCCGCTTCGCTCATGGTGGC
>NZ_JBNKPP010000044.1:0-30774 GCF_050295395.1 Agarivorans sp. | reverse complement strand
TTTACCCTATAACCTATCTAGCCTGCAAATTGATGCGGCCAAGCGTTATGGCTACAGCGCTAAGCAGGTTTTAGATATTTGCCAAAATTTGTATGAGCGCCACACCTTAATTACTTATCCGCGCTCCGATAGTCGCTACTTGCCCAAGCAGCACCATGGCGAGGCGCCGGAGGTGATCGCTGCGCTTAAGGCCAATAGTGAAGAGCTCGCTAAAGTCTGTAGCGAGGCCGATCCCAGGTTGCGCAGTAAGGCCTGGAACGATGCCAAGGTTGATGCTCATCACGCGATTATTCCCACCACCAAACGCCATGCTGCCAGCCAACTCGGCGAGGCGGAGCGGCGCGTTTATCAGTTAATAGCCCGCCAATACTTGGCGCAGTTTTATCCGCATTATCGTTATGCTCATAGCGAGGTCACTGTGCTGATTGCCGAGGGGCTGTTTAAGGCTAGCGCCAATCAGCTGCAAGACTTAGGTTGGAAGGTTTTGTTTCCCCGCAAACAAAATGACGAGGAACAGCAACTGCCGCCACTGCGCCAAGGACAAAAACTACATTGTATTGATGCCAGAGTGCTCGATAAACAAACTCAGCCGCCTAAAGCTTTTACCGATGCCAGCCTATTGGCGGCCATGACCGGCATTGCCAAGTATGTGCAAGATCCCAGCTTAAAGGCGGTATTAAAAGAGACTGACGGCTTGGGCACCGAGGCGACCCGAGCGGGGATCCTCGACTTGCTATTCAAGCGCGGCTTTTTGCTGCGTCAGGCCAAGCAAATTCATGCTAGCGACAGTGCTAAGGCTTTGGTCGCTGCCTTGCCAGAACTATGTGTTTGGCCGGATATGACCGCGCACTGGGAGCAGCAATTAAATGCCATTAGTCAGCGTCAGTACAGCTATCAGGCCTTCATGCAGCAAATGCAAAGCCAGCTGAATCAGTTGGTAGAGCAAAGCGCGGCGCTGAATGCTCAGGCCTTTGTCGGTTTAGCCAAACCCGCTAAGGCGGGGCGCCAAAACTTTGTTCGGCGTGGTAAAACTGGCGGTAAGCGCACAACTACTGCCAAGCGCACCAATAAAAAACGCGCCACAGCGGCGCGTTAGTTGTTTATTCAAGCCATTTACATAGCTGGGTAAACGTAGCTGGCACCCAAGCCTAGCGGTAAACCCAAGGCCCAGTAGGCGAGTAGGAATAAGGTCCAGAAAATAGCTAAGGCAATCGAGTAAGGCAGCATGGTGGCGACCAAGGTGCCGATACCGGCATTTTTCATGTATTTCTGACAGTACACAACTACCAATGGGAAGTAAGGCATTAATGGTGTGATGATGTTCGAGCTAGAATCACCAATACGATATGCCGCTTGCACGAGATCGGGTGAGATGTTCATTTGCATTAACATCGGTACTAGCACTGGTGAAATCAGCGCCCATTTAGCCGATGAAGAACCCACAAATAGGTTAACCAATACTACTAATACGATCATGCCCACGATGGTGGCAGGCGCTGCCATACCAATGGCTTGTAAGAAGTTTGCCCCCTTAACCGCCATTAATACCCCAATGTTAGACTGGCCAAAAGCCCAAACAAACATAGAACAGAAGAAGGCCATTACAATGTAGTGGCCCATGGTTTCCATGGTTTTAGACATGGCCGCTACTACGTCGTTAGAGTTTTTGAAGCTGCCGTTGAGGTAGCCAAAAATCACCCCTGGGATCACAAAGAAGATGAAAATCAGTGGCACAATGATTTGCATCATCGGTGCGCTAAAGCTGGTGAGTGAGCCTTGTGCGTCGCGCAGGCTAGAGTCTTCGCCCCAAGCGGCTAATACCAATAAACCAATCAAAGCTAACATGACTAAGCTGGCCACTCTAAAGGCAAAGGTTTCTTTAGGGTTGCGAGAATGCATGTCTGTGGCAGAGACTTCATCTTTGGCAATAGGGCTATTTTTTTGCAGACGTGGCTCGACGATTTTATCGGTGATGTACCAGATAGTCGCCACAATCGGTATGCAAGAAGCCGAAGCAAAGAACCAGTTATTTAGCGGGTTTACTCTCATTTCTGGGTTAGACAATTGAGCCGCACTTTGGGTGAAGCTTTGTAATAGTGGGTCTAAGCCTGAAGGGATGAAGTTAGCACAGAAACCGCCAGAAACACCGGCAAAGGCTGCGGTAATACCGGCGATGGGATGACGCCCCATGGCATGGAAAATAACGCCAGCTAAAGGAATCACTACTACATAACCGGCATCGGTGGCGACACTAGAGATTACGCCGATCATCACCACTGCGGGGGTAATCATTTTAGCTGGTGTGACTTTCAACATCGCTTTTAACGCGGCATTAATGTAACCAGAACGCTCGGCTACGCCCACACCTAATACAGCTACCAACACTACGCCTAAAGGGGCAAAGCCGGTGAAGATTTTCACCATGCTGGTCATCCAGGTGGTGAGCCACTCAGCGCTAAGCAGGTTATTGATAACAATGGCTTCGCCACTGCGAGGGTCAATTTCAGTAAAACTGAGCTGCGCGAGGGCGGCGGAGATTAGCCACACAATTAACATTAAGCCAAGGAATAACATGGCTGGATCGGGCAGTTTGTTACCGACACGCTCGATCACGTCTAGAAAGCGGGCTATGCCTCCCTTATTTGGGATCGGCTCGCTGGTGGTGGTTACACTCATATATACCTCTGGGTTTTTCTAAACTCTCTGGTTTAGTTCTTTTTGTTGTGATTAATTAGTAAAACGGATAAAAAATAAGCTCATTAAGCCACAATAGTTTTTATTGCTATTTTTTGCTTTGATTTGAGTTAAAAAAACTTATTTTAAATCATTATTAGGGCTAATGCTTGGTGTTTTTTATGGATCTTGCTCATAAATTTGTTTGAACTTGGCTGTTTTTTGCTTTGTTTTTAGCCAATGAGGCGATGGAGTAGGTTAGGGTTTTTGTAGCGTAAAAAACTATTTTTAAGAAATATGTAAAGATAAATAGTAGAATAATAACGCTTTTTTATAAAATAAAGCTGATTTGTTGGCGCTGGGCCAGCTTGACCCAGCGCGACGTTTTCTGCCCTAATAGCCTGAGATTAAGGCTGCATAAATGCGTTGATTTGCTGCAGCATTTGTTGGTAGTAAGGATTGTAGGTGAGGCGCTGAAAAGTAGCGTAACGTTGCAGATTTTGCTTGCGGGTTTCCCCCTTAACTACCTCATTGTTTTGCTTGCAACGTAGATAACTGGGAATGTCCTTTAAATAATGGCTACAGTTGCGGTAAACCCCGTTTTCACCGTAGTAAGGGTTGCTGGGCGCGTTAATGGTCGCCGTGTGAGCCACTTGCTGGATTTGCTCACAAGAAGCTGTGGCGCAGCGGGGAATATTAAGCTGAACTTGCTCGCTTAAGCCTGCGGGCAGGCTTTGCTGGTCACCGTAATAAATTAGCTGGTGTTGGAGTTGCGGATTGGCTTGTTGCCAGCGTTGTAAGATGGCGAGGCTGGCTTGAGTATTAATAGTTTGATCGTACTGGCTGGCTACCATTAGCAGGGGGATCGCCGGTAATTGCTCGGCCTGTTTTAACTCTTTTCCAAGTAGTTTCATCAAACTATAGACTTGAGCCCCAGCGTTGGTGGCAAAGGATTCGTACTTAGCAAAATCAATGTCGGCGTCTTTGCTTAGCCAAGTGCGGAACCAACTAGCTGGTTTAGCCAACCAAGCCCAGTTACTGGCCGCTTTAGAGGCGGGAGACCACAGCAGCAGGCCTTTTACCTGTTCACTGTTTTTCGGGTGCTTGAGCAAGTGGCGCAAAATTAGCGCGCCGCCGGTAGAGAAACCGCCCAAATACAGTTCTGAATAATCTTCACTGCTGCGGCTAATGGCGTAGTCTGCCGCTTGTTGCCATTGCCGATAATCAGTATTGACTAAGTCGGAAGGGGCGGTGCCATGGCCGGGTAATAACAGTGTTCTTACGTCATAACCCTGTTGGTAAAAAAACCAAGCTAAATCATGAAAGTGAAACGGAGAGTCGGTTAAGCCGTGAATCAACAATACCGCTTTATCATTATTAGGATGGTGCAGTTCAAAGGGAGCGAGTAATTGAATCACTTTCACTGGCCCCAGCCATTTTTGCTGCTGGGCTAAGCGCTGGTAACTGGGCGTGCTTATTGGGCAAGCCATCATCGCCCGAGGGTTGCGTTGAGCAATTAGCTTTTGTGCATAGTCGAGGTAGTCTTGGTAACTTTGCTCGTTAGAGTAAGCAAAGCTAGCTAATTTGGATGGGATGGCTTGGCGATAGGGAGCTTGCTCTATGTAGTCAACCATAAGACCAGCTTGCTGGTTAATGGATACGCAGTCTTCGTTGGCAGGACTTAGCTGAGCAAGGCTGCTAAAACAGACCAAGCCAAATAGCCAAGTGATGCCCGCTAATATCAATCTGCTAAGCCTAGTTGTTTGCATTGTTTATCCTTAAACCCGCGATGTATTGAAATACAGCTATATAGTGTATTCATAAAATAAGCAATCGACTAGCCAGTGGCCTTACTTCGCTAACTCATTGAGCTGGTGAGTTAAGCGCCATGGGCTAATCGCTTTGCTTAGTGCAAATATTACTGAATATAAATAATTTAAAAATCATGCTGTTGCACTTAAAAAAAGCAGTATGGGCTGAGCTAACAACGTCGGGCTAAAGTAGATTTATGCTAAAGTTAGCCTAAGCAGGGATGAGAAACGATAGGTTAATGGCGTGCACTACGACTTAGAAGGGCGGAGCAAGCAGGCGAGTATTTTGTTGGTTGATGACGAACTACTCAATCGTGAACTAATGAGCGGATGCCTGAGTGATGATTTTACTATTTATAGCGCGGCCAGTGGAGCAGAGGCTTTACAGTTAGCCGAACAAAACCCTCCAGATTTAATCTTGTTGGATATTATGATGCCGGAGATGGATGGCTGGGAAGTCTGCGCTAAGCTTAAAGACTCACCCAGTTTGCGGCATATTCCGGTTATTTTTATCACTTCGCGCAACGATGATGAAACCCAAATACAGTGTTGGAATGCCGGTTGTGTAGACTTTATCAATAAACCAATTAACTTTGTCACTTTAGAGCATCGGGTAAAGACCCATATTTCGTTGAAGCTAAAGACGGAGTTTCTTATTTCGATGTCGATGCGCGATGGTCTCACCGGCATCGCCAATCGCCCCGCATTAGATAAAGATTACATCTGGATAGCCGGTTATTGTCAGCGTAAGCACTCGTCAATGGCGGTGCTGATGGTTGATTTAGATTATTTCAAAAAATACAACGACGCCTATGGGCATTTGGCCGGTGATGACGTGTTGATTGCCGTGGCTCGGGTCTTAACACAAGCCTTACAGCGCGCTTCCGATAAGGTTTATCGTTATGGCGGTGAAGAGTTTGTATTGTTGTTGGCCGATACCGATGAGCTAGGCTGCCAAAGCGTTGTTAATAACATCAATCAGCTGTTAAGCGATTTGTCCATTACCCATGCTTCATCGCCATTTAGGCGGGTAACTTGCAGTATTGGAGGCATTGTTTATCCCGAGGGGGCTATCACTACTGAACTTCGTCGCTCGTTGAGCTTAGCCGATGAAGCTTTATATGAAGCCAAAGCGAAGGGGCGAAATACCAGCGTAATCAAACAAATTAAGCAGCTAAAGTAAGGATCCGCTATGCAGCTTCGGTTTTTGGGATGGGTGATTTCGCTGGGCTTAGTCTTGCTGTTTGGCATGGCTACTTACCAGTACACGGAAAGTTTAAGAAACGATATTTTTGCCGACGCTGCGGCGACTTTGCATACCGAGGCCGAGCAGCAGGCCACCCGGATGCGCGAAGATATAGAAACCAATATCGACATCGTTAAGTTTCTGCATACTACCCCTCCCATTGCCGGTATTACTCGTGCGCTGAGCCATCAGCGAGTGGACCCTTATGATGGCACTACTCTTGAGCAATGGTGTGAGCGTCTAGAAACGATTTTCCAGTCCTTGATTGAAAACAATAGCGATATCAGACAGCTGAGGCTGATTTCGGTAGAGCAAGCGGGCCAGGAGTTTCTCCGGGTGGACAGAGAGGCGGGACGGGTACGGGTGATGCCTAAAACACGTTTGCAGAATAAGCAGTCAGAGCCCTATTACCATACCGCCGCTGCGCTTAAGGCCGGAGAGGTTTATGTTTCTTCAATAAACTTAAATAAAGAGTACGGCAAGATAGTGTATCCGTTTCAGCCCACTTACCGCATAGCTTTGGCGATTTTTTATGAAGACGGAACTCGCTTTGGTTTTCTGATTATGAATATTGACGCTGGTAGTTTACTTACTCCCTTTCTCGAAGCTAAAGGTTTGGCCGATGAATTTTGGCTGGTAGATAACGAGGGCTATTTTGTCAGCACACCTAAGGCGGCTAAGCGTTTTACTCAGCAATTAGACCCCAATGTGACCCTGCAAAATCTCTATCAAATAGAGCGTGATGAGGTTAAAGGTCTATTGCTTTCTGATAAGCAAGGACATCGACAGTGGATAGCCGATGAAAAGATTATCTTTCAAGGAGCGGATACTGAGCGGCGTTTGTTTATCTATGCGGTAATGAGTTATGCAAAGGTTGAACAACTTGCTAAAGCGAGACGCAACGAGGTGTTGTACTTTCTAGGCGGCGCTCTGGGATTTGTATTATTAGTACTGGCGATGTTTTTCCGCTCGTACTCTACCAGTAAGAAGTTGAATAAGGTGAACTCCACCTTTGAAGCAATTGTAGCGGGTGCCTCTGATGTGGTGATTTGTATTACCCCGCAAGGCATTGTTAAAGCTTGGAATAATGCCGCGGTATCTTTGTTTAGTACGCCTAAATACCTCGCCTTAAATAAGTCGATTGAGCAGCTCGTCGCACTAGATCAGCATTTGCTGTCGGAGTTAATTAAAAAAACCATCGCTAGCCAGTCTACTCACGCTTTTTCGGATTCCATTACTTGGCCTAATCAAGTTAAGAGTTATGTTGAACTTAGCATTTCCCCGATTCAGGATAATACCGCCAGTGGAATAGATTCCTTGGTGATAAATCTACGTGATGTGACCGAGAGCGTGCAAGCCAAAGAGGCCCTAGAGCAATATAACGCCGAGCTAGAAGAGAAGGTGGAAGAGCGAACCCAAACCCTCCAAGAATACAGCCATCAACTCAAAATCGCCCATCAGCAAGCCATGGAGGCCAGTGACGCCAAAAGTAATTTTATTGCCACCATTAGCCATGAGATGCGCACGCCGTTAAATGGAATGATGGGATCTTTAGGCTTGATGAGACAAGATCCGCTAAGTCCGAAACAGCAAAAATATTTGAGCATGGCTGAAAGTAGCGTCGATACGCTAGCTGTATTGATTAACGATATTCTGGATTTATCTAAAATTGAGTCCGGTAAACTAGAAATCAACCTGCAGCGTTTCTCACCGCGTCCGCTGATTGAAACATTAATTCAAACGTGCGCGCTCAAGGCTTATGAGAAAGGCGTAAATGTGGTTGTAGATACCAGTGACATCGACCATAGCCGGCTTTATTCCGATCCCAATCGAATCAAACAAATTCTTAATAACTTAATGAGCAATGCGATTAAATTCACCCAGCAGGGAGAAATCAAAATTATCGCCGCCACCCAAGAGCTCGATTCAAATACGGTACGTTTAAGTGTTGAAGTGATTGATAGTGGCATTGGCATTGCCGTAGAAAATCAGCATCGTTTATTCCAGCGCTTTTCTCAGGAAGGCTCTGATACGGCGGTTAAGTTTGGTGGCACTGGTTTGGGTTTATCTATTTGTCGTGAGCTGTGTGAACTAATGAATGGCAAAATCGACTTTGAATCAAATTCTGGCGAGGGTAGTCGTTTCTATTTTCATATCGATATGGATGCCTCTTTGTGTAGGCTAAGCGAGTTGTCTCAGGCCTTGAAGGGACAGCAAATTGGTGTTGTTACTACCGACCAAAGTTTAGCGTCGGTATTAAGCAAAAACCTTAGTAGCTGGGGGGGCGGTAGCCTGCTGCTGGACAATGATGCACCGGTCTTAGGCGAGTTAGATGCGCTTATTTTAGATGGTGACTTGTTGGATGAGCAGGCTTGGTTAGCTCGTTATCAAGCCGCAAACTGCTCTCTCCCACCCATTATCATCAGTTTAAGTTATAACAATACCTTGGGGCCGCATTTGCTTGAGGGCGAACCTGCCCTAGTCAAACTGGCCAAGCCTTTAGTCAGTGATGACTTGTTAGATGCGCTGCAGGGGCGTGTGCAAGCAAGCCTTATGAGCTTAGAGGCCAGCCAACAAGAACAGTTACACTATGTCGACCTCTCTGGCTTACGTATTTTGTTGGTTGACGACAATCAGATTAACCTAGAAGTGGCTCGTGGTTACTTAGAACCGCGACAGGCCGAGATTAGTTGTGCCAGCAATGGCCGAGAATGCCTAGAGTTAGTTAAGCAGGCTCATCTTGACGGCAAGCCATTTGACTGCATTTTGCTGGATTGTCAGATGCCAGTGATGAACGGTTATGAGTGCGCCAGCGAGCTGCGTTATAACGCCAAAGATTACGGCAGTGCCAGCATCCCCATCATCGCCATGACCGCCAATGCTTTTGCGGGGGAAAAAGAAAAATGCCTTTCCTATGGGATGAGTGATTATCTTACCAAGCCGGTTGACCCGAAAATTCTATTAGACAAAGTCGAGCAATGGACTGCAGAAGCACGAGAGGCGAGGAGCCGAACCTCTCCTTCTGCGCCGGCTAACCGCGATTACCAGGGGTGGAACCGAGCGGCAGCACTGAGCCGCATGCGTGGTGCGGAACACTTACTCAACAAGGTGTTAGACATTTTCCTCGATTCATCGACCAACTACATGCAGTCTTTGGGCTTGGTTGTAGAGCAGCAAGACGCGCCCGCGATTGGCGAGTGGAGTCATAAAATAAAAGGCTTTTGCAGTGAGATTGGCGCCGAACACTTGGCGGCTATTATGGCGGATATTGAGCAACAAACTCGTCGGCAAGCTGATTGTGATTTTGCTCTAATAATGGACTATTACCAACAAGCAAAGCAAGAGCACCAGCAGCTGTTGGCAGCCATCAGCGAGTCTCGCCAGCCTAGTGCTGAATGATGCGTTTAAAATAAAAAAGCCCCAAATGGGGCTTAATGATTAACGGTTTTGGCGGGGCTTAGGCCACTTTAAAGTCAGCACTGAGTAAATCTTCAGCTTTTGATGAAGCCCCCACCAAGACCTTAAAGGCACCCGGTTCTACCACTTTTTCAAGTTGTGCGTTAATTAGTGCTAGATCTTCGTAGGGCACGCTAAAGTCAACCCGGCGGCTTTCTCCAGCGGCTAGTTCAACCCGCTCAAAGCCACGTAATTGCATAACCGGTATAGTGACCGAAGCCACACAATCACGTATATACAGTTGAGCGATTTCAATGCCAGCACGTTGGCTGGTATTTTTAATCTGCACCGATACCTTTAAGGCTTCGCCTGCGGCTAAATCTTGTGAGGCGCTCAGGGTAGGATTAGCGACTTGTAGATCGCTGTATTCAAACTCGCTGTAACTCTGCCCTTCACCAAAGCTAAATAAGGGCTGTTCAGGCATGTCGATGTAACGCTCTTGATGGTTTGTTCTACCCGATATAAGGGCGTGCCAACCTTGGTACTTGTTGTAATACACTGGTAATTGCCCTACGTGCACCGGGAAGCTAATGGTGAGTTTACCGCTTGGGTTTAGGTCACCCAATAGCAGTTCGGTTAAGGCTATGCCGCCTTTGGCTCCGGGGTTAAAAGCACAAACTATGGCGTCGGCATGTTGTTTCACCCAGGGAATAGTCAGCGGTTTAGAGGCCATAAATACCACCACTAAAGGTTTACCAGTGGCTTTTAGCGCTTCTAGCATGGCTTGCTGGTGGCCGCTTAGGTCGAGATTGGCACGGTCGTGGAATTCACCGTGTTGGCTGAGTATGTCGCCCACACAGGCCACGATCACATCACTGTTAGCGGCGGCATCAACGGCGGCTAAGATCTCTTCAAAATCGGCTTCAGCAGGGGCGGCACCGCGAACATAGCTTAGTTCACAACGGCCTGCGTCTGCGGCGGCTTGTAAGCCTTGGCGCAGGGTTACGCAGTCTCTACGATGGAAGCTATCGTCGGAGGCGCCTGCTTGCATCGAACCAAAAGACCAGTCACCTAACTGGGCTACTACATCATCGGCGTTGGCGCCACACAGTAGTATTTTAGGTTTGTTGGCTTCGTCTAGTGGTAGCACTTGTTTATTTTTTAACAGGGTTAAAGATTGGCGGCTGGCTTCTAATGAAGCATGCCAGTGCACCGGGTTACCCAGTATTTGTGGTTTTTTACTAAGGTCGGTGTAACGGAAGTCATCGAATAAGCCTAGTTTAAACTTGTAGCTTAAAATTCTGGCTACGGCGTCATCCACCAATGCCACGTCCACTTCACCTTGATTCACTAAATCGATGGTATGTTGATAGAACGACGGTGTGGTCATGATCATATCGTTGCCCGCTTCCAGCCCCAGTTTGGCGGCGTGGCGTAAGTCTTCGGCAACCCGTTGTTTGTCATGCAAAGAGCCAACATTATCCCAGTCGGTAACGATGAAGCCATCCATACCCCATTGGGTTTTAGGAATGTCGCGTAATATCCAACTACTGGCGCTGCAAGGTAGGCCATCGATGGCCTGATAGCCTGCCATCAGTGTGGCTACTTTGGCTTGTTTTACTGCTTTCTCAAAAGGAGGCAGAAATACTGATAGCAATTTACGTGGTGAGACTTCGGCTTCATAGGCATCACGACCGCCAGTGGTTTCGCCATAGGCTACGTAGTGTTTGGCACAGGCGAGAATTGTGTCATTGGCTGCTAGGTTTTCACCTTGATAGCCGTGAATAGCGGCGGCGGCCAGCTCGCCAATTAACCAAGGGTCTTCACCAAAGGTTTCATTGATGCGTCCCCAACGGCTATCGCGACCGACACACAATACCGGAGAGAAGGTCCAATGTAGACCACAAGCACGGGTTTCTACTGCCGTTACATGGGCCATGCTTTGGCTTAATTGCTTACTCCACGCACAAGACAGTGCTAGCTGGGTTGGAAATACCGTGCTGTCGTTTTCAAAACAGTGGCCGTGAATCGCATCAATCCCAAAGATAAGTGGAATCCCTAGGCGGGTTTTGGCGGCGCGCTGTTGTAGTTCTTCCACCATGTCGCCGGTGCAATGCAGGTAACTGCCAACGTTCCATTGCTCTAATTTATCCACGTTGTCTGACATATTGGCTGGAAGCTGCAGCATTTGCCCGACTTTTTCTTCTAAGGTCATCAATGACATTAGGTTTTCGACGCGCTCAGCAATACTGAGTGATGGATTGGTATAGGGCTGCGACATTAACAGTTCCTCTCGAAAAATGTGAATAATGGTTTAGGCTTAATCGATTTTCGCCTTCATCGCGATAGCCAAGGCCTTGGCTTATCTTAGATAAGTTTGGGTATGAAATACTTAAAAGTAAGCGGTTTCATGGAAGTTGTTGCTGCTTTTGGGGGCTAGCTAACATTCACCGAAAAAAGCTAAAGCCTTGTCAAATTTAGACATTGAATTTGCCGACGGCTTTTGGGTAATGAGGCTTGCTAAAGCCGCTGCTGGAGAGCAGCGGCCAGAGTTAACGATTTAGTTCAACTCTAACTGGTAGATGCTGGTGGTGCCTGATACTTCATTGCCCACTGCAATGTAGTGGCGTCCTAAGCGAGAGAAGTGAGTGATGGACTCGGGACCTAAATCACCGGCCTTAGGGTTGTATTGGCCATTGGCACAATCACCGTCTTCATCCACTTCAGTGCATACCTCTTGGCTAAAGTCGCGGCGATTAACAAAATCTAATAGTTTGGGTGAATCAGGCTGCGAAACGTCGTAGGCAGCAATGCCGCCTTGGCGTTCTAGGCCGATAAAGGCGATATGAGCGCCGTTAATCTCGGCGACGGTGAGCGCTTCAGGTTCTACACCTTTGTCATCGGAGCGATCGTCGCTGGCTTGGTTGTCGTTGCTGGTATTCCAATGTTGTTCACTGTTGGCCAGGTCTGATAGCTGGTTACCGCTATCAAAAATCCGCTGTCCGTCTAGGTCAAAAATGGAAAAGGAGCGGGCACCAAAGCTGTATACCGTGTCCTTAGGCCCAAGTTGTTTTTGGTCGGCGACGACTTTGAGTCGACCAATGGCTTTTTTATTGGCAATGGTGCCTTTCTTGCCAAAACGCTGCTGGTCCATCAGCGGGTGGGCTGGGTCTATGTTGAGTTTATAGGCGCGGGTTTCATCGCTATAAGAGATGCAGTCGTCTTGTTCGCTTTGGTATTTAGCCGCATCCTCATCTTCGCCGCCTACTTGGTATTGTTTGCCGTCCCAACTGTGGCCAGCCTGCTCACATTGGGCTTGGCTGCTCTGATAAAGGTATTCGCGGCCGTCACCCTCATTGGCGGTGAGCAGGTAATCTTTTCCGTTGACCTTAAAGCTGGCGATGGAATCGGGCATATAGTAACCGGCTAACTGTGGGTAGCTAGCTTGAATGAATTTGCCATCTTTATTGGTGAGATCGAGCATGGCACCGTCTCCGCCCTCTTCTAGCGAGGCCCAACTTTTACTGCCCAAGCCTTGAATGGTTTCTATGTGGCCGTTGGCAATGTTGATGCGTGCAATAGCATTGTTTTCTTGTAGGGATACTATCACCTTACCCTTGCTGGTTAAGGCGAGGTATTCCGGCTCTAAGTCTTGCGCTACCGTGGCGCCCATGGGTGCAGGCAAGCGCACAGCTTTTAATTCGCCGTGGCGGGTTTGGCCTTGGTTGAAGGCCCTAAAATCCACTTGTTTGACTTTAGCTTGGTTATTGGCAAAGCCACCCTGCAAATCAACAATGGTCACCGAACCTTCAGGGTCATTAGAGTAGTCGCCATTGGGTTCGCCCTCGTTGGCACTCAGTAGGTAGCGGCTATCATCGCTCATGGTCACCATGTCGGGCAGAGCACCCGCAGGGTAGCTGTTGATTAGGCTTAAATCATCGGAGCGATAAAGCGCAATGATGCCATTTTGTTGTTTATTTGCATGTTGAATGGCCACCGCCACTAAGCCGTTTTTAGCCACCACACTATTGGCGTCACCAATGCTGATGCCGGCATTTTTTGCCGCTGCTTGTAGATCAAGTTGGCCGACCTTGCTGGGTTCACTGTTGTTATTGCCCAGTTTAAGAATTTCTACGCTCTGCGCTTTGGCATTCACCACGTACAGCTTATCGCTACAACTATCATAAGAGACAATTTCCGCCGAAGAGCTATCAAATTCACTGCCCGAGAAGTGACTGGCCACCCAGTTCATTTTTAGTCCTTTAAAGCTGCCGCTCGGCGGTGTTGCCGGCTTGCTTATACAGCTAATTAGTAACTGCTTTACTGCCGTGATCGGCGTCGCTTGCGCCAGCGCAATATTACTGGCGAACAATAGGCTGAGCGTCGCTAGGGCGAAGGGTGAAGTGTGACGTTCCATGTTTATCTCACTGCTAAGAAAAAACAGCAGCTTATGACTTTTATGTGGCAGTTTTGTGTCACTTCCATGGCACCGCGTTAATGCGCTGAGGCTAAGTCAGCAAAAATTGAGGTGATCTGATTGCGTTCAGCAGCCGTTTTACAGCTGATACCCCACAGAGATACTTAAGGATAAGAAGATGAGATTTGCAAAATCAATTCTGTTACTAAGCTCTGCTGTATTAATTGCTGGCTGTAATAGTGACGACGACCACCCCAATACCCCCATGTCTGCCGTTAGGGTTACTCATGCTAGTGCCGATGCGCCGCTCGTTGAAATAAAAGCCAATGGTGAAACCTTTGCTGGTTTGAACATGGTTGACTACCGCCAAGCCAGCGCTTGGCAGTCGGTGGCTTCTGGTAGCTACGATATTAGCGTGGACGCATTATTACCCAGTGGTGGGCTTGAGGTGATTGCTGCTAACTTGGAGTTTTCGCCCGATATGCAATATGACATTGTTGCACTTAACTATGCTGCGTCAATTGAACCCTTAGTATTAAGCCGCAGCAACCAGATGGTGGATGAAAACAGTGTGCGCCTAGATGTACTGCATGCTCATCCGGATGTGGGAGCAGTGGATATTTACTTAACTACCGCCGCCGATCTCGCCGCTGAAACCCCAGCCATTAGCAATTTGGCCTTCAAAGTGGATAGTGACGCCTTACCGGTTACCGTTCCGGCGGCAAACTATCGAGTTAGAATTACTGCCAGTGGCGACAAAACCGTGGTATTTGATAGCGGAGAAGTGGCCTTAGCCGGCGGTAGTGACTTAATGTTAAGTGCAGTGCCAAATACCGACCTTGGCGCTCAATCGCCGGTGAGTTTATTGCTGGCCGACGGTGATGGCGTATCGGTAATCGCCGATGCCAATGAAACCAGCCATGTACGGGTTGTGCATGCCGTTGATGATGCCCCGCTGGTGGATGTATTGTTGGGGTCTAACCCTGCCGTTGGATTTACCGACATCGCCTTTAAACAGTTTCGTTCTGGTGAGCTGGCAGCCGGCAGTTACGACATCAGTGTGGCGGCCAGTGCCGACAACAGTTTAGTGGTGATCGATGCGCCCAATACGCAGTTAGACGCGGGAGCCGAAACCAGCATTTATGCGGTGGGTAAACTTAACGCGGTGACTGATAATACTATCGAGCCGCTGGTGATTAGCGAAGATTTGCGCTCAGTAGCCTTATATTCGAAGTTACGTGTAGTGCATGCCAGCCCTAGTGCCGCAGCCCTTGGCTTAGTTGATATTCACGCCTCGGTTGACGGTAACTACAGCGCCGACACGGTGGTGCTATCAGGGCTTGATTTCAAAGACAATGCGCTGCTCAATGTGGCCGAAGGCACTTATTATTTCGCAGTGATATTAAGCTCGGACGACAGTTATACTCCCGCCATAGAAAGCATGGCCACGCTGGAAAATGGTGGCGTTTATTCTGCCGTTGCCAGTGATGACTTCAGCGATTTAGTGCTCAATCTTGATAACAGTACTCCTTAGCGGGGGGAGACCAGGCCCCATTACTGGGGCCTTGAGCTTGGGCTTTCTGGTTTGAGTGCGGGATTTTTAGTTTGCTTCACCGTATACTTAGGCGCCGATAACTGTCTGTTGAGTTTCAGTGCCTTATGCCTCAGTCAAAAAACACCCCTGTAGATAGCAAAAGCCAATTACATCCGCGTAATAAGCATCGTCAGCGTTATGATTTTGCCGCTTTAATTGTTTCCTGCCCCGAGCTAAAACGCTTTGTAGCGCCTAACCCTTATGGTGATGCTTCGATAAACTTTTTTGACCCTGCTGCGGTGCGTTGTTTAAACAAGGCGCTGTTGCAGCATTTTTATGCGGTGAAAGACTGGCAGATCCCCGCGCATAATTTGTGTCCGCCGATCCCCGGACGAGTCGATTATATTCACTATTTGGCGGATCTGTTAGCCGCCAGCTCGCCCAAGGCTAAGCCTAAAGCTGCGGCGATTCGCTGCTTGGATGTGGGCGTGGGGGCGAACTGTGTTTATCCCTTGGTTGGGGCGCGTGAATATGGCTGGTGTTTTGTGGGGAGCGACATAGAAGCCGACTCGCTGCGCTCGGCGCAAGCCATTCTGCAAGCCAACCCTGACTTGGACGAGCAAATTACCTTGCGTTTGCAAGCCGATAAGCGTTCGATTTTTAAAGGCATTATTCAGCCTGATGAATCTTTTGCCTTAACCCTATGTAATCCGCCTTTTCATCGCTCGGCGGCAGAAGCTAGAGCGGGCACTCAGCGTAAACAACGTAATTTAAAGGCCGCGGCTAAACACAAAAACACCCTGAACTTTGGTGGCCAAAGTAACGAGTTATGGTGCCCCGGTGGCGAGCTGCGTTTTATTAGCAACATGCTCAAAGAAAGCCAAGCCTATGCCGAGCAAGTATTGTGGTTTAGTAGTTTGGTATCAAAAGAAGCCAATTTGGCCGCTATTTATAAGGTTCTAAAACAGCTGCCGGTGGCAGACTACAAAACCATTAAAATGGGCCAAGGTAATAAGCAGAGCCGCTTTGTGGCATGGACGTTTCAAACACCAGCGCAGCAAGCGGCTTGCTTAGCTAAACTTACTTAGCTTTGGCTAGAAAAAACTGGTAGGCGACGTTGTCGGTTTCATCTTTATAATCAAAACCCAGTTGCGCGAGATGTTGACTAAAAGCCTGTTGGTCACTGGCTTCCAACTCAAAGCCCGCCAGCACTCGACCATAGGCCGAACCATGGTTGCGGTAATGAAAGAGGGTGATATTCCAATGTGGCCCAAGGGTGCGCAAAAAGCGCAGCAGGGCGCCAGGTTGCTCGGGGAACTCGAAACTATATAGCCGCTCGTTCAGCGCCTTGCCGGGGCGCCCGCCCACCATGTAACGCACATGCTGTTTGGCCAGTTCATCGTCGATTAAGTTGGCCACCTGATAGCCGTGTTGCTCTAGTCTATTGACTAGCTCTGGCAGCTCTTGGTCGCTATTACTCACCCGAATGCCAACAAAAATATTGGCTTGCTCATCACTGGCATAACGGTAGTTAAATTCGGTGATGGCGCGTCCGCCTAAGTGTTCAACAAATTCCAGATAAGCGCCTTGGCGCTCGGGAATGGTGACCGCTAATACTGCTTCTTTTTTCTCACCGAGTTCGGTGCGCTCGGAAACATAACGCAGGTTATGGAAGTTAACATTGGCTCCCGACAGCACTGCAGCGAGACGCTTGTTATTCAGCTGGTGTTGCTGGGCATAGGCCTTTAAGCCGGCTAAAGCCAAGGCCCCAGAAGGTTCTGATATGGCGCGGGTATCTTCGAAAATATCTTTCACCGCCGCGCAGATCTCGTCGGAATTAACGGTGATCACCTCATCGAGATACTGCTGGCATAAGCGGAAGGTTTCGCTACCAATCAGTTTTACCGCTACACCGTCGGCAAATAGGCCAACTTTTTCCAGTGGGGTGGGCTTACCAGCTGCTAAGGCTGCCACTAAACAGGCCGAGTCTTCGGCTTCTACGCCGATTATCTTGATTTGCGGCATTAGTTGCTTAATGTACACCGCGATACCTGCAGCGATACCGCCGCCGCCCACGGGCACAAAAATCGCATCTAGGTGCATGTCTTGTTCGAGTAGCTCTTTACCAATGGTGCCTTGGCCGGCGATAACGTCTACGTCATCAAAGGGCGGGATTAAGGTATAACCATGTTGTTGCTCTAGCTGCTTACAGTATTGGTAAGCCTCATCAAAACTGTCGCCTACCAAGCGCACATCGGCGCCCATGGCGCGTACCGAGTCGACTTTAATGTCGGGAGTGGTGGTGGGCATCACGATAACGGCGGCGATGCCAAGGCGCTGAGCCGACATGGCAACCCCTTGAGCATGGTTACCCGCCGAGGCCGCCACCACGCCGCGCTGGCGTTGCTCTTGGTTAAGCTGGGCAATTTTGTTGTAGGCGCCGCGCAGTTTGAAGGAATGCACACTTTGGCGGTCTTCGCGCTTGAGTAGAATATGGTTGCCAAGCCGTTGCGACAGCTTGTTCATGTCTTGTAGCGGGGTGACTTGAGCGACCTCATACACCGGTGAAAGCAGAATACGGCGAAGATAGTCATTCGCAGTGGGATGCTGTTGCGTCATAGTGTTACCTCAAGCGGAACGAATAATTGCGAGCATCAGTAAACGGCGCAGCCAAATAAGACTGATGCAAATTGGATAAGCCAGCCCTAAGCTGGCGCTGCTGGGCTATGTTACGCCACTTGCTTCGCTAGGCAACTAGTTTAGTCGTTGCCGGATACTCGCGGGTATTACAAAAAACAAGCCCGGCGAACCGGGCTAAGCAAACTACGACCGAGTTAATCGAGTTTGCTCTTGTCGCGTACTGCACCTTTGTCGGCGCTGGTGGCGAAGTGGGCATACATTTTTAACGAGGTGCTTACTTCACGCTCGCGGCCAATTGGCGTCCAAGCATCGCTGCCCTTGGCTTCCATGGCGGCGCGGCGCTTGGCGAGCTCTTCATCACTCACTTCCAGCACAATGCTGCGTTGTGGGATATTAATATCGATGATGTCGCCGGGTTCAACCAAACCTACTACACCACCACTGGCCGCTTCTGGTGAGATATGGCCGATGGATAAGCCGGAGGTACCACCGGAGAAACGACCGTCGGTGATCAAGGCACATTTCTTACCTAGGCCCATGGATTTCAGGTAAGAGGTGGGGTAAAGCATCTCTTGCATGCCAGGGCCGCCTTTCGGGCCTTCGTAGCGGATTAGCACCACTTCACCCGCTTGTACCGTGCCGTTAAGAATGCCGCTTACCGCGTCGTCTTGGCTCTCAAAAATACGCGCAGGACCTTTAAATACCAAGTTGTCATCATCCACTCCGGCGGTTTTAACAATACAGCCGTCTTTGGCCAAGTTACCTTTTAGTACCGCTAAACCACCTTCTAAGCTAAAGGCATTGTCGATGCTGCGAATACAACCTTCGGCGCGGTCGTCGTCTAGTTCATCCCAACGACAATCTTGGCTGAAAGCTTGGGTGGTGCGAATGCCCGCAGGGCCAGCACGATAAAATTCTTTCACCGCGGGATCTTGGGTTTGCATGATATCCCACTTGGCTAGCGTATCGGCTAGGGTTTCACCCATTACATTAGGTTCATTACGGTTGAGTAAACCTGCGCGGTCTAGTTCACCTAATATGCCCATGATGCCACCGGCGCGGTGTACGTCTTCCATGTGATATTTATTGGTTGAAGGCGCTACTTTACATAGCTGCGGCACTTTACGTGACAGTGCGTCCATGTGATCCATGTTGTAATCAACGCCAGCCTCTTGGGCTGCCGCTAATAGGTGTAATACGGTATTGGTTGAACCGCCCATGGCAATGTCTAGGGTCATGGCGTTTTCAAAGGATTGCTGAGTCGCGATAGAGCGTGGCAATACGCTGGCATCGTCTTGCTGGTAGTAGCGATTACATAGGTCAACAATGCGTTTGCCGGCATTTAAGAACAGTTGTTTACGGTCGGCGTGGGTCGCTAGCATTGAGCCATTACCCGGTTGGGCAAGGCCAAGCGCTTCGGTTAAACAGTTCATCGAGTTAGCGGTAAACATGCCAGAGCAAGAACCACAGGTTGGACAGGCGCTGCGTTCAACTTTATCGCTGTCTTCATCGGTGACATTTTTATCGGCGCCCATTACCATGGCATCAACCAAATCGAGTTTAATCAATTGGTCGCTGAGCTTGGTTTTACCGGCTTCCATGGGCCCACCAGAGACGAAAATTACCGGAATATTGAGGCGCATTGAAGCCATTAACATTCCCGGAGTGATTTTGTCACAGTTAGAAATACACACCATGGCGTCAGCACAGTGCGCGTTCACCATGTATTCCACTGAGTCGGCGATTAAATCACGCGAAGGTAGGCTGTACAGCATACCGCCGTGGCCCATGGCAATGCCGTCATCAACCGCGATGGTATTAAATTCTTTAGCAACGCCGCCTGCTTCTTCAATGGCGCCTGCTACCAACTGACCAAGATCTTTTAGGTGAACGTGGCCCGGTACAAACTGGGTGAATGAGTTCACAACGGCAATAATTGGTTTGCCGAAATCTTCTTCTTTGGTTCCTGTTGCTCGCCATAGGGCGCGCGCTCCAGCCATGTTACGGCCTTCGGTGGTGGTGGCACTTCGCAGTTTAGGCATTGCGGTTTACTCCATTAATCTGTATTTGCTAATTGTTTAGGCAAGGGCGACGTCGGGGGTCGCCACTGCTTGTAATTGTTTTAAACTGACTTGCTCAACATCGAACAGTTTCACCAATTGGCTGGTGAGATGGGCAATGGGACGCTGGCTTTGCACCTTAAGCTCAATGGTATAGCCCTTAAACTCGGGACTGCCGAACTGCTCAATTTGCATAGATTGTACTAAAAAACCACGGTGACGTGTCACTCGTAATATACGTTCTAATACATCGGCCTGATTGCGCGTAGTTAGGGTCATTGAATGTTGCATTAGCAGTCCTCCATCATTTTGTCATTGGCCACTCCCGGTGGCACTAGTGGCCACACATTTTCTTCAGCATCAATTAATACATGCAGTAGGTAAGGGCCATCGCTGTCGAGCATCCGTTGCAGAGCAGCGTGAACATCTATTTTATTACTAATGGTTTCGCCTGGAATATCAAAGGCGGAAGCCATGGTGACAAAATCTGGATTATCGTCGAGGATGGTTTCGCTAAAACGCCCATCGAAGAAGAGATTTTGCCATTGTCTCACCATGCCGAGTCGGTTGTTATCTACCAGTAAGATTTTAACTGGCAATTTAGCACGTTTAATGGTGGTAAGCTCTTGCACATTCATCATGAAAGAGCCATCGCCAGATACTGCTATTACGGTGTCATTAGGGCGAGCAAACTGCGCGCCAATCGCCGCAGGAAGGCCAAAGCCCATGGTACCTAAGCCGGCACTAGATAAATGGTTATGTGGTCCGTCAAACTGCATGTGCTGAGCTACCCACATTTGATGTTGGCCTACATCACAAGCAATTACGGTATTGTTGTCGATCATTTGGCTAAGCTGGTTGAGCATGGCCGGGGCAAAAATGTGCTCGCCGGGATGGTCGTAGCGCCAAGCGAAGTCTTGCTTGCGCTGGGCCACCGCGGCTTGCCATGGGGCGATGTTGGTGCTGCATTTTAATAGCGGTAAGACTTGTTTTAAGTCACTGTCGATGGCGACATCGGCGGCGCGGCGTTTGCCGAACTCACTGGCATCGGCATCTAGGTGAATTACTTTGGCATCGGGGGCAAAGGCTTCAAGTTTACCGGTGACGCGGTCATCAAAGCGAGCGCCCACTACGAGCAGCAAATCGGTTTCTTGAATGCTTAAGTTGGCGGCTTTGGTGCCGTGCATGCCCAACATGCCTAAGAAGTAGGGCTGTTGCTCGGTGATAGCGCCTATACCTTTTAGGGTGCAAACACTAGGAATTTGGCTGTAGTCTAAAAAGTCGCGTAATTCTTCAACCGCATTGGCCATGCCGACGCCCCCGCCCACATAAACAGTGGGTTGTTTGGCATTGGCGATCAGTTGTTTGGCTTCGGCAATTAAAATGGGGTCGGGGGTATTTGCCGCTTTAAGGTTGGGAACATAAGCGAGGTTTTCGCTTATTTCGGCCAGTTGCACATCTTTAGGAACATCTATCAACACTGGGCCAGGACGGCCAGAGGTGGCAATCTCAAAGGCCTGCTCAATGGTGCGTTTTAGCTCCTTTACATCGGTGACCATGAAGCTGTGTTTGGTCACCGATAAAGACATACCTAATACGTCAACTTCTTGAAAGGCATCAGTACCGATGACTGATTGCGCGACTTGACCGGTGATGGCGATGAGGGGAATCGAGTCGAGTTGGGCTTCGGCCAAACCGGTGACGAGGTTGGTGGCTCCTGGTCCTGAAGTGGCGATACAAACACCCACCTTAATCCCTTGGTTGGCGCCAGCGCGTGCATAACCTACGGCAGCCATAGCAGCACCTTGTTCATGGCGAGTTAGCATATGTTTAACTCCACCATCATAGAGCGCATCGTAGAGCGGCATAATTGCACCGCCGGGGTAACCAAAAACTTGTTCTACGCCCTGTTGTTTTAGTGTCGCGACAATTTGTTGAGCACCATTCATCGTTAGTTCCTTTCTGCCGTTAACAAAAAGCCCCCGAGCTTTGCAGCGCGGGGGCTTTTTTGTTGTTTGCTGGTTTCAGTTACAACAAGCCATCCCCGCGAGGTGATAAGATAATCACCACAAGGACGACGCTAATAAGTAGAGCAACTGAAACAGACATGATTAATTCTTTCCTAAAGCAATGGCTAACAAGTATCACAGTAGAAAATGTGATTCAAGTCATCAAAACCTTGTGAAAGCTCTGCTATTTGTTGGTATTTTGTACAGTTATTGGTTTTTGGTGTTGTTTTTTGGTTGTTTGTTAGAGTTGTCTACTGTGAGCTGTTTTTATTTGGTGATATCTACTGCATTTGCAGGATTTTATTTATTAGTAAAAAAGCGCATTTTTTCTTTTATTTTTGCTTTATCGCAATTTTGTTAGGGCTTTTGTGGGCCTAGGCGGTTATTTTGCTAGTTGGTGTTGGCTTTGGTTTAGGGCTTAGATAGGGAGAGCCATGCTAAGGATGAAGTGTTCAAATTGGCGATTCTTGTTCAGTGTTTTGCTGCTGATACCTTTGGCTTTAAATGCGGCGGTGAATTTTTCTAAGGTGGCGGTGGAGGTTAATCAGCAAGGTTATGTGCTGGAATACGCGCATACTGCCAAACAGCGCAGCAGAGGCCTAATGTACCGCCAACAGCTGTGTGAAAACTGTGGCATGTTATTTAGGTTTTCATCTGCGAGTAAAGTAACAATGTGGATGAAAAACACCCCCTTAGACTTAGATATTGCTTTTGTTAGCCCCAGTGGGGTGATTCGCGAGGTCCGCCGCTTACAAGCCAATGATGAGACTATTATTCGGGCCCACCACAAAACCTTGCATGCCTGGGAGATGCACGCGGGGTGGTTTGCAAGAAATGCTATCAAGGTTGGAGATACGATTCGACTAAAGCCGCTAGAATAGTTTTAAGCCAGTACCAAAATTTGAGTCATATACCCAGAGAGGCCGCCATGACTGAGAAAGAAAAAATGTTAGCTGGAGATTTATATTTGGCTTTCGACGGCGAGTTAGTTGAAGAGCGAAATCAAGCCAAGTCCTTATGTTATGAGTTAAACCTGCTCCATCCTGAGGAAGATCTCCGAGCCGAGGTACTAGCCGAGTTGTTACCCAACAGCTTAGATCCTTGGATAGAACCGAGTTTCTTCTGCGATTACGGCTATAACATTACTACCGGTAAAAACTTCTATGCTAATCATGGTTGTGTGATTTTAGACGGAGCACCTGTGACCATTGGTGATGATGTGATGTTCGCCCCTGCGGTACATATCTCCACTGCCACCCACCCCTTAAACGCCAAACAGCGTACCGATGGCTTAGAGCGCGCCTTACCAGTTAGCATTGGCGACCGAGTATGGATTGGTATGGGGGCGAAAATTTTGCCCGGTGTGACCATTGGCGATAATGCGGTAGTAGCGGCCGGAGCGGTAGTAGTAAAGGATGTAGCGGCTAATACGGTAGTGGCGGGCGTCCCCGCCCAGTATGTGCGCGATGTGCCAGAAGACGAGGAAAGCGCTTAGTCTGGCATCTGGTAGTTTGGCGGGCTGAAGCGCGCCTATCAATCCAATAGATATAAGCGCTTTTACATCCGCGCTGGTGGGCGTAGTCTGGAATGGTAAGCTTAATAGTCCTTGAAGGAGGTCGTATGCAACAACTCAATGTTCGCCATTATATGAGTAAGCAGTTTTTAAAACTAACCGAGCAACAGAGCATCAACGAAGCCAGTGTTGCATTGAGCCAGTCTCATCAATTGGGTGCTCCCGTGGTAGATGCCCAAGGTAAGTTGATAGGTTGGTTGTCGGAGTTGGATTGTGTTAGTCAGCTTCTACAGTCAGGTTATTACTGTGATCAAAGCGCCTTGGTAAAAGATCTAATGCGTCAACAGGTGCTAACCGTAGGACCCGATGAAAACGTGTTCGACTTGGCAAAGAAAATGTCGGATAACAAACCGAAAAGCTATCCGGTAGTGGAGAACGGTAAGTTAGTGGGGCTAATCGAGCGTAAATCGGTATTAGCGGCCCTGTATCAACAGCAACAACAGTGTTTTAACTTGAAGTAAATCAAGCTGCTGAGATATTTAGTGATGCTTTTGTCAAATAATTGACTATTATCAGAAGTGTCATTAACTATTGAGGCGCTTATGGGTTTAGCCATTGTAAATACCTGTACCCTAGTGGGCATGGAAGCCTTGAGGGTGACAGTAGAAGTGCACCTTGCCAACGGTTTGCCCGCTTTTAATATTGTTGGCCTGCCCGAAACCTCGGTCAAAGAAGCCAAAGACCGGGTACGCAGCGCCATTATTAATAGTGGTTTTTCTTTTCCTGCCAAGCGTATTACCGTCAATCTTGCACCCGCCGATCTACCCAAAAGTGGCGGCCGCTTTGACTTGCCGATTGCGGTGGGGATTTTAGCGGCAGCCGGCGACCTGCCACTGGCTTGTTTAGCTGAAACCGCATTTTGCGGAGAGCTAGCCTTATCGGGGGCGCTGCGCCCAGTAAGTGGGGCGATTGCTACCGCGCTTTCTATCAGCCGCCTCGGTTTCACCTTGGTCACCAGTGAGCAAGACGCCCAAGCGGCAGTGCGAGTTCCTGACGTTAAAGTACATGCCTGTGCCAGCCTGCAGCAATTAACCGCTAGTTTAAATGGTCAAACTCAGTTTGAACTGCTTGAGCCTCAAGCCTTTGATTATCAGCAGCCGGAGGCGTTGCTGGATATGGCCGATGTACAGGGCCAGCATCTAGCTAAGCGGGCTTTAGAGTTAGCCGCAGCAGGGGCGCATAATTTATTGATGCTGGGGCCTCCGGGCACCGGCAAAACCATGTTAGCGAGCCGTTTGCCGGGTATTTTACCGGCCTTAAGTGAGCAACAAGCCATTGAGGTGGCGGCGATTAACTCGGTGAGTAGCCAACAACGCGAATTGGAACAATGGCATGTTCCGCCATTTCGTAGCCCTCACCATAGTGCATCCATGGTGGCCTTGGTGGGAGGCGGCTCTTCGCCCAAGCCGGGAGAGATCAGTCTGGCTCATCATGGGGTGTTGTTTTTAGATGAGCTTCCCGAATTTGCGCGTACTAGCTTAGATGCCTTGCGCCAGCCCTTAGAGTCGGGCGAGGTACATATTTCGCGGGCGGCGATGCAGCTTAAATTCCCCGCTCGATTCCAGTTGGTGGCGGCGATGAATCCTTCTCCTTGTGGTTATTATCAAGGCTCGCAGTTACGCAGTAATCCAGATCAAATTTTAAAATATCTAGGGAAACTGTCAGGCCCCTTCTTAGATCGCTTCGACCTTAGTGTGGAGGTTGCCGAATTACCCAAGGGCAGTTTAAGCCAACATAGTCAGGGAGAGTCGAGCCAGTTGATCCGCCAGCGTGTGACGGCGGCGCGTCAGTTGCAAGTGCAGCGCAGCGGCAAGCTGAATAGCCAGCTAAGCGGTAAGGAGCTGCATCAGTTTGCGCCACTCAGCGCGGCGGACAGTGAGTTTTTGGAAAACTCCATCCATCACTTGGGCCTGTCTGCGCGGGCTTATCATCGAGTCTGGCGCTTGGCCAGAACCATTGCCGATTTAAAGCTGCTTCCCCATATTCAACGTGCCGAGTTAGTGGAGGCTTTGAGTTACCGAGCAATGGACCGTCTAATGAAGCGAATTAGCCATTAGTTTCTTTGCTCTCTAGTTTGATTTTTAGCGTTTTATTACAGGACGAAAAATGCTGAGAACTGAGTTTGAAACGCAAAGTTTTATTGTAAACAATCAAATACAACAAAATGGCGCAATAATTGTATAGCTAGTCATGTTCAATTTATTGACAGATACATACAATATTTACAACGATAACGTTTTCATAAGCTGCTGTTTTTGCAATACAATGCAAGCCCTAAAAACGGTATGCTAATTAGACAAATTAGGTACGGCGCAAATTAATGCTCGCTAGAGCGATAACAATAACAATTAAGCAGTAAGGCCAGAGACATGGCTGTCAGGGGTTTCGCTAACAAAAACGCTAGTGTAAATGCTCTATGACGCTGCTACTTAAAGAGCGACGTTAGCCCATTTCTGTAATGGATTGGGTTAACCAAAACAGGAAGGAAAGAACGATGATGAAATGGATGATGATAGGCATTTCTCTATTGTTGGCAGCAAGCAATGCTAACGCTAAGGAGGTAAGAATTTGGTTTCAATCTGGGCCGGATTCACAATGGATGCAATTAAGCGACCTGCAAATTCAAAATTCCGATGGTAGCTTACAAGAGCGCATCGTTGCCCTCGATAGCGAAGGTAAGCCCTTATTTATGCCGCTGAGCGAGCTGGCTTTTATTCAAGCCGACAATAAATATTATTATGTTTCTACTGAATACGTTGCGGTGACCCATAGTGGAGCCAAGTTTAAGCTGCCAAGTCGAGAAGAGGGGGCTGGCATGTTTGTGGCGCGCAATGGCTATGGCGGTTACACCAGTTTTGATTACTCGGCGTTGCGTCGAATTATTTTCCAATAAACTTTCATCTTAGCCAGAAAAAATTGCTAGTGGCCAGCTTAAAACCCATAAGCAACACTTTTTAAAGCGGTTTTTTCTGGCACAATACTAGGCTGCTCAGGTGTAAGGAACAGCCTTCTTGTTATATTTATATCAAAGTAACCATCTCGATAATCTGCAAGTCTTGCTGAGTCGGGTTATGGCTTTGCAAGCTCCCGCCGATCCCTTTGTTGAACAACAGGTTCTGGTACAAAGCCCCGGCATGGCCCAGTGGCTAAAACTGCAACTTGCCGAACAGCAGGGCATTGTGGCCAATGTGAGTTTTCCGTTACCGGCCAGTTTCATCTGGCAAATGTTTCACTTGGTGCTGCAGGATGTGCCCGAGCAGAGTCCCTTTAATAAACAAGCGATGACTTGGCGTTTAATGCGCTTATTACCGCAGCGTTTGCAGCAAGCGGAATTTAAAGGCTTACAAGATTATTTACAGGGTGAGCAGCAAGCAATTGAAAGCCGCAAGTTATGGCAGTTAGCCCAAAAAATTGCCGACATTTACGACCAATACTTAGTTTATCGCAGCGACTGGACCAGCGCTTGGGAAGCCGGTGATGACCTTAGCGAGGTGAGTGCTAGCCAACCGTGGCAACCCATATTATGGCGAGATTTGGTTGATGATACGGTTAGCACCATGGACTCGGCCTATCACCGGGGCAATTTATACATCGACTTTATTGAACAATTGGCGCTAGCTAAGCAAGCGCCGGAAGGGCTGCCTGAGCACATTTTCGTCTTTGGCATTTCGGCGCTACCACCGGCGTATTTACAAGCCTTGGATGCCATGGCTAAGCATTGCGATGTGTATTTATTCTTAACCAACCCCTCCAAGCATTACTGGGGCGACCTGCGTGATGTGACCACCTTGCTTAGCCAGCAGGCAGAATTACACCAAGTGGGCAATCCGCTGTTAGCCTCCATGGGTAAACTGGGCCGTGACTATATTGAAATGCTGCAGCCGCTGAATAAGCAAGAAACCGACGTTTTTGTTTCCAATTGCGATGCCGATGATAAGCCTTCAAGGCTGTTGGGCTTGATTCAAGATGACATCTTAGAGTTGCGCGACCCGATTGATTACCAGCGTTACGATTCGAGTGAACACAAGCGGGTCATTGACCCTGCAGACCAAAGTGTGCAGCTGCACTTGTGTCATAGCCCACGGCGAGAATTAGAAATATTGCACGACCAACTGTTGGCCATGTTTGAGCAAGACAGCAGTTTAAGCCCGCGTGATGTGATTGTGATGGTGCCTGACGTAAATCGTTATGGGCCGATGATTCAGGCGGTGTTTGGCAGTGCTAGCGCAGAAACCTACTTACCCTTTGCCATTTCCGATCGCTCGGTGACCCAAGAGAATCCAGTGCTGTTGAGTTTTCTTGAGCTTTTGGCCTTGCCGCAAAAACGTAAATCGGCGGCAGAAATTTTAGCCCTGTTAGAGGTGCCGGCGATTATGCGCCGCTTTGAGCTAAGTGATGCTGAGCTGAAAGTGTTACGCCAATGGGTTAAAGAAGCGGGTGTGCGTTGGGGCCTTGATGGGGCCGACCGTAGCCGCTGGCTAGCTCCCGATGAAGAAACGCATTCTTGGTTATTTGGCTTAAAACGAATGTTGCTGGGTTACGCTATGTCTAGCCAGCAAGGTTTGTATCAAGGCGTGCTGGCCTACGACGAAGTGCAGGGGCAAATGGCCTTGGCGGTGGGTAAGCTGGCGGATTTTATCGAGCAATTGTTACAGCTAGAGCAAGATATTTTGCAGCCTGCTAGTGCTGCACAGTGGCGCTTGAATCTGCAGAGCCTATTGGACAACATGTATCAGTTTTCCAGTGAGGATGAAGCCGAACACCTGCGCTTGTTAACGCTGTTTGAAGAGCTGCAGGAACAGTCAAGTAACAGCGGTTTTGTTGACGATATAGAGCCCGAATTAGTGCTTGATTACTGCTCTATGCAACTCAACGCCCAGCGAGGCAGCCAGCGCTTCTTAGCCGGACAAATTAACTTTTGTACGCTGCTACCGATGCGCGCCATTCCCTTTAAGGTGGTATGTTTATTAGGCATGAACGACAGCGACTATCCGCGTAGTGTGCCCAGTATGGGTTTTGATTTAATGGCGCAAAATCCGGCTAAGCGCGGTGATAGAAGCCGCCGTGATGATGATCGTTATTTGTTTTTAGAAGCCTTATTGGCGGCGCAGCAACGCCTGTATCTGTCTTATATTGCTCATAGCGCCAAGGATAATAGCGAGCAAACGCCTTCGGTATTATTGGCCGAACTGTGTGATTACATTGCGCAAAGTTGTGTATTAGCTGGTGACGAGTTGCTTGATGTGGACAGCTCCGGTCAGCGTTTGTTAGCCCACCTAAGTCATCAGCATCCCTTGCAACCCTTCTCTCCTT
Source organism: Agarivorans sp. (assembly GCF_050295395.1). Lineage (NCBI taxonomy): Bacteria > Pseudomonadati > Pseudomonadota > Gammaproteobacteria > Alteromonadales > Alteromonadaceae > Agarivorans > Agarivorans sp. The sequence continues at coordinate 2,102 of NZ_JBNKPP010000044.1, read as the reverse complement.
TGTATTATCAGCCTAATGAGGCGCTATTTAGTTATGCTCAGCGCTGGTTGCCTGCGGTATTAGCGCAGCAGCAGAGTGCGCTTGTGCCCGACGTTCGCCAAAGCCTAGAGCAACAAAGTGATTTAACTGAGTTGAGCATGGAGGAATTGCTAGCCTTTAGTCGCTCGCCCATTGCGTATTTCTACCAGCGGCGGCTTAAAGTGAACTTTCCGCGCTTGAGTGAGCAACTCGAAGAGACCGAACCTTTTTTAGTAGAAGGTTTGTCGGGCTACGCGATGAAACAGTACTTACTGCAACAGCAATTGGCCGAGGCCGATAAACAGCAGCAGTTTGAGCATTTACATGCTGCGGGCGCCTTGCCCCACGGCGGCTTTGGCCAAGTATGGTTTGAGCAGCAGTGGCAAGAAATCAGTGGTTTAGCCCAGCAGTTGCAGCCACTGTTGGCCAGTGGAGCGATGGAGGCGCAGGCGCTGAATTGCCAGTTACAGTATGTCCATGAGCAGCAACGCTTAGACTGTCGTTTGTCGGCTTGGCTGAAGCATCGTTATGCAGCGGGTTTAGTCAGTTATCGACCGGGGCGCTTGCGTGGTCAAGACCTACTGGCCAGTTGGTTATGGCACTTGCTGTTGCATGCCACCGGGGCCAGCTCTCGCTCCTATTTATTGGGCCTGAAAGAGGCTTGGCAATGGCCACCTATGGCTGCTACAGATGCGCAAGCTTGCTTGAGTGATTGGTTGGCGTATATGCAACAAGCGGCCCAACAGCCGCTGTTATTACCAGTAGAGAGCGCTTGGCAATGGATTAGCCAATGCAAAGACAAAAAGACCGGCGAAATTAGCTTTGATGAGGCGAATCTAGCTAAGGCGCGCCGCGCCGCACGTTTACAGTTTGCTGGCAGCCCTCATGCCAGAGCTGAAGGTGATGACCCCTATATTCAGGCTCAGCTTAGTGATTTAGAAAACACTTGGCCGGAGTTTGAGCAAGCCGCCAAGGTCTTGCTAGAACCGATGTTGGCACACTTGGAGGCCTATAGCGATGACTGAGTTAACTCAAAGCCAAGTGGAGCAACTGGAACCCTTAGCGTTTCCGCTTAATGGTGCAAGACTCATCGAGGCCAGCGCCGGAACCGGCAAAACCTATACCATTAGTGCCTTGGTATTACGTTTGCTGCTGGGCCATCAGCGCCAGTTTGAGCAAGGTTTTGCGGTGGCAGGGCTGTTGCAGCCTCTGAGCATCGAACAGATCTTAGTGGTGACCTTTACCGAGGCGGCGACGCAGGAGCTGCGCGGACGCATTCGTCAGCGTATTCATCAGGCGCGGGTGGCTTTTTTACGCGGCCAAAGCGACGATGAGTTTATCGCTCAGTTACTTGTTGAGGTGAGCGATCACTCACTGGCTGCCCAGCGCTTATTGCTAGCTGAGCAAAATATGGATCAGGCGGCGGTATTCACCATTCATGGTTTTTGCCAGCGCATGCTAAAACAGCACGCCTTTGAAAGCGGCCAAGCCTTTGAAATGGAGTTTTTGAGCAACGAAATCCATTTGCGCTTACAGGCGGTGCAAGACTGCTGGCGGCAACGTTTTTATCCTTTGTCGGTGCCCTTGATTAGCCGCGTGGTGCAATGCTGGACCAGCCCTCAGCTCTTGCATCAAGAGTTGAGTGCTTTGCTTAATCAAAGTGACTTCGATTTACAAGGCGTGCCAAGCGAAACCGATCTAGAAAGCTTTTTTGCTCAGCAAATCGCCCGCATTGACGAGTTTAAACAGTGTTGGCGAGCAGCCTCTAGCGATGTCGCCGAGTTAATTGCTCAGGCACCCTTAAACGGCAATAAGTTTCGTAAGGCTTCGGTGGCTAAGTGGTTGGGCTTGATCGACCAGTTTGCCAACAGCTCTACCGACAGCGATTATTTGGCTAAGGACTTACTTGAGGCCCTGCAAAAATTCGCTCCAGAGAATTTAGCTAATGGGGTTAAAGCCAAGGCGCAGCCGCCGCAGCATGCCGCTTTTGACGCGATTGAGCAGTTGTTGGACGGCCAGCAAAACATTAAAAGCTTGTTGTTGGCTCAGCTCTTGCCGCAGATCCGAGAGCGTTTCGCCCAATT
>NZ_JBNKPP010000043.1:0-5570 GCF_050295395.1 Agarivorans sp. | reverse complement strand
AACTCAGTGAGACCGACAAACTCAGTTCGGTAAATGATTTCTTTAACCAGCTGCAGTTTGTTGATGATATTGAAGTGTGGGGACAAAAAGACTACTGGGCGACGCCAGTTGAGTTTTTAGGGGCTGCCGCTGGTGACTGCGACGACTTTAGCATTGCCAAATACTTTTCGCTGATAGAGCTGGGCGTGAGCGATGACAAGATGCGCTTAGTCTATGTTAAATCATTGACTTACAATCAATTTCATATGGTGGTGGCCTATTATCCCACGCCGTCGTCGGTGCCTATTCTACTCGACAATATTAATCCAACTATTTTGCCAGCCACCCAGCGAGAAGATTTAGTGCCTATCTATAGCTTTAATGGTCAACACCTGTGGCTAATGAAAGAAAAGGGGCGTGGCCAACTGGCCGGTAAGGCAAGCCGTTTAAAGCTTTGGACCGATCTTCAGCAACGTTGGCGGCTCAATAAATTAAAAAAACCAGTGAAGAATTTCGATGTTTAGGGGAACACTATGACCTTATATCGCCAGTTGTTACTTGTCGTATTGCTGATTTACGGCGGCTTATTGGCTGTAGTATTCAGTATCGAAATTGGCAATACTCGCGCTTATTTATCCGAGCAGCAGCTATCTGATGTGAATAATACCAGCACCTCTTTAGGTTTATCGCTGAGTCCCTATCTGGAAGACGGCGACATGGTGGCTGCTGAATCGGTGATCAACGCAATGTTTGACAGTGGTTATTATCAGCAAATTCGTTTGCAGCTGTTTGCTGATGATCAGCTGATAGACCGCCGCAATAGCCCTACTATTGCTGGTGTACCGCAGTGGTTCACCAACTTGGACTTATTTCAGCCCAGCGAACAAAAGCAAGTGCTGACCAGTGGCTGGATGCAATTGGGCGAGCTAACGGTAGTAGGGCATCCCGGTTATGCCTATTTGCAGTTATGGTCTGCCATGGTGGATTTGGCCAAACTGTTTTTAGTGGGTTTTCTGATCACGGTGTTGGTGTTGATCCGCGCGCTACGTTATTTGCTTAAACCCTTACAGCAGATCCAACAGCAAGCCAAGCAAATAGAGCAGCGCAATTTTGGTCAGGCCATTCCCCTGCCGCGTACTCAAGAGCTACGCAGTGTGGTGGGGGCGATTAATCATATGTCAGACAACATTGCCCAGCAATTTGCGTCTCAGGTCCAGGAAGTAAACAGCCTAAGAAAACAAGCCTTGCAAGATCCTGTATCGGGTTTGGGCAATCGCCGTTATTTTCTTAATCAGAGCCAGTCTTGGTTGGCCGAGTCTGGAGTGGGGGGCTTAGCCTTAGTTTCTCTGGATATCATTGAAGCGATTCATGTGCATGGTGGTTTTAATCAGCGCGATGAATTTATCGCGGCCATGGGTGAGTTATTTAGTTCTTATACCGAACAACAAAAACAATTGGTGATTGCGCGCTTAAGTAATCTAGAGTTTGCGATTTTAGCCGAGGGTTACGACCAGCAACAGCTAGAGGCTTTAGCCGAGCAAGTTCAGCAGGATATTCAAGCCCGCTTGGGCACTTGGCAACAGCACATGGCCCGTCCCTTGGTGATGGGCTTAGTATTGCGCCAGCAGCAAGAAAACATCAGTGAGCTACTCACCGCTGCCGATACCGCGCTGCAAACAGCACGCGACCTACGCGAAGGCTTTTATTGTTTGGTGGAAGCAGAGCACAGCCAAATTCCACGTAGTCAGTGGAAGCAATTGCTGGAAACCAGTATTAATCAGCATAGCTTGGCCTATAAAACCCAAGTGGTGCAATTTATTCATAGTCCGCAACAGCTGCATCAAGAACTGTTTACTAGCATTGAAGTGGATGCGCAGCGTTTTGCTGCAGGGCAGTTTATGCCAGCTCTGGAACAATTTAAGTTGGGCGCGAAGTTTGACCAAATGGTATTAGAGAAAGCAGCTAAAGCCTTGTTGGCCGATCCCCAGTTGAAGTTAGCCATTAACCTGACTTTGTCAGCCTTAGGCGAGTTGAGCTTTTTGAACTGGCTAGTAGAGCTAGCGCTGCGTTATCAGTCAATCGCGCCGCGACTAGCCTTGGAAATTCCCGAAACGGCGTTTTTACGAGAAAATCAGCAATTGGAATCCAGCTTAGATGTATTACGTGAATTGGGTTATCAAATTGGCATCGATCAATATGGGCGTAATCTTAATTCCTTAAATTATTTAAGCCGAGTTAAACCGCATTATGTGAAAATTGACTATGGTTATACGGCACAAGCCTTGGCTGAAGATGGCGATAGCCATTTCTTAAGTGCGATTTGTCGCGCTGCACGCAACTTGCAGATTGTCACGGTGGCGCAACGAGTAGAGAATCAACAACAAGTCGAATTGCTTTCGGTATTGCCAGTTGATGCCTATCAGGGGTATATCGCGCCGCCGCAGCCCTTTGCCTTGGCTGAATAGTCTTAAAACAAATAATTTGAGAGGGGAAGATGAATAAGTTAGTCAGTATAGTGTTAATGAGTGTGGTCTTGAGTTTATCGCCAGTTCAAGCAGCGCTATTACATACCAGTGGAGAAGCTAAACTGTTGGCGCTAGCCGACCAAGTGCAACTTGATCTGCAAGCCAGCAGTTTGGCTAAAACCGCCGCTGAGGCAAAACTGCGGGTGGATAAAATCGTTAAGGTAACCGAAGCCAATTTGTCTCCGCTACTGACCGATTCGGACCGCTTTGAAGCCAGCCAGTTACAAATTCGCGCCGAATATCAGTATCAGGACCGTGAACGGGTATTTGTGGGCTACCTCGCCGAGCGCAGTATTATGGTGGAATTGGCTAACTTAGAGGGCTTAACCCAAATTCTGGATGCCGCTATGATCAGTGGTGTTAATGAGGTGCGTCAGTTGCTTTATAAAAGTTCTCAAGAGGAGCAACTTAAACAGCAAGTAAGGGCCTTAGCCATAGCAGACTCCTACGCTAAAGCGCGCCACTTAGCCGAAGGTTATAATAGCCAGCTTGGTCCGGTGGTGGAAGTTAACTACCGCAATCAATCGGCGGTTCCTCGAATGAAGATGGAGGGAGCCTTAATGGCTGTCGCAGACAGTGGTGGCAGTTCTTATCAAGCGGCGCAATTGGAATACCATGATCAGGTTGATGTGAGCTTCGAATTAGTCACCGAAGACTAGTCTCGCTAGCTCGATTTAAATGAAAATGGCGCAAGTGATGTAGCACTTGCGCCATTTTTTAGTTTAAGTGATAAGCCTTAGTTTAGTAGGCAGCGTCTTGCACCACAAACTCAGCGGCATTGTTGGCGTCAATTAACTCAGCTGCCAAAATTACTCTAGATGGTGCACTGTGGTACATTTTACCCAAGTGTTCATGACGGGCACCGGTAATGGCTAAGGCTATGCCCGAAGCAACCATGCTAGGTGGGTAGGTAACAGTAGCACGCACCACTGGGTCACCAGCTACCACCATTTGTATGATGTCTTGTGAACCAGCTCCCCCAAGTACGGTTTTAATGTCGCTGCGCCCCGATTCTTTAATTGCTTGCATTACCCCTTTCAACATATCGTCATCCTGACACCACACCGCATCAATTTTGGGATGTTTTTGCAAGTAGTTTTCCATTACCGCAAGGGCTTTTTGTGTCGACCAGTCGGCTGGTTGGCTATCTAAAATAGTGATACCTGGGTGTTTGGCTATCACTTCATTAAAGGCGTCTACTCGTTGTTTGTTAATGGGGATCGACATGCCCTCAATAACCACCACTTTACCTTTGCCGTTCATTTCTTTAGCTAACCATTCGCCACTCACACTACCCAAACCGGCGTTATCACCCGCAATAAATACGTTTTGTGCTGGGGTTTCTAGTTCTCGGTCAACCACTACGGTGTAGATGCCGCTGTTGTAGGCTTCTTCAATCACCTTCTGCAAAGTGGCGGGGTTATGCGGCAAAATAACCAAGGCATCAATGCCCTTAATCATTAAATCTTCCACGTCGCCCACTTGCTTCGAGCCCGAGCTGGCGGCCACCACGTAAAACTCAACATCCTTTTCAGACTTTTTAAAGTCGGCTGCTGCTTTTTCAGCCCACCATAACAGACCGGCGGTCCAGCCGTGGTCTGCCGAGGGAACCGATACACCTACTTTTAGAGTCTTGGCCACCGCTGCATTAACACCGAGTGAGCCTACTAAAAGCACCGCTAATAGTATTTTTCCTATCTGTTGCATTAAACGCATAAGTTACTCTCCTTGAATGATTACCAACGGCGGTTTAGCGCTCACGTTTAAATTGCATTAATACCGCAATTAAAATGACTAAGCCTTTAACCGTCCCTTGTAAGTAGGGGGATACCCCCATTAGATTCAGCATGTTATTGATAATGCCTAAAATGATGGCACCAATTACGGTACCCCATAATGTGCCTTTGCCTCCGGCTAGGGAGGTGCCCCCTATCACCACGGCAGCAATGGCATCGAGTTCGTAAAACAAGCCGGCATCGCCGGGACTCACCGAATTAAGTCGTGAAGACAGCATCACTGCGGATAGGCCCACAGTGAAACCCACGATAACAAAAGTTAAGAAATACACGCCTTGCACGTTAATCGCAGAATAACTGGCGACTTTAGGGTTAGAGCCCACCGCGCAAACATGGCGACCATAGGCGGTATGACGCAAAATGATGTGGCCTAAAAAAGCCAAGCCAATGAACAGCCAAACCGGAATGGGGATCCCCAACCAATAGCCACCGCCAATATCGGGGTAGTAGTTGTTTTGCGACACCATTTCTCCGGCATCACTGATGTAAAGCGTGAGTGAGCGAAAAATTGACATGGTGGCAAGGGTAGCCACAAAGGCGGTGATTTTGCCCTTGGTGGTGAGTAAGCCGTTAAGCGCACCAAAGGCGGCACCCATTGCCATGGCCGCACCAATGGCAATGCTTACCGCCAACCAACCATCTCCCAGGTAGTTGAGCAGCATAATCACCAATACACCGACTAAGGCCACCATCGAACCCACCGACAAGTCGATGCCTCCGGCGATAATTACAAAGGTCATACCTAGGGCAATAATCCCGGTATAGGACACTTGGCGCAGTACATTGGTAATATTCCTAGGAATTAAAAAGTGGTCACTGGCCATGGCCGAGAGCAACACCAATACCAATAGTGCAATCAACGGTGCCCAACTCGACATGGAAAACTTGGGCAGTTTATCCAGCCAGTTAGAACTGGTAATAGAGGGGGTTTTCGGGTTCATTTTTACTACCTCGTTCATCAATGCTGCTCCTGTAAACTGGGGGCACTGGCTGCTTCGCCGTGTAGGCCTGCGGCCAAAAACATGATTTTTTCTTCGTTAAGATCTTGCTGCTGTAGCTCACCTTGGACGCGTCCTTCTCGCATGACTAATACTCGATGAGCCAGACCTATTAGTTCTTCCATATCGGAGGAAATCACCACCACGGCTAAACCTTGCTCGGTCATGCTTTGCACAAAGTGGTAAATTTCCTTCTTGGTATTTACATCCACTCCGCGGGTGGGCTCGTCTAAGATCAAGATCTGCGGCTGAGTATCCATCCATTTCGACAG
>NZ_JBNKPP010000042.1:0-13451 GCF_050295395.1 Agarivorans sp. | reverse complement strand
CCTTGTTTGTTAGTTCCGCCTAATTTATAAGGAGTACCTTGCCACTCTTGCTGGATCTGCACCAGCAACTGCTGCTGTTGAGCAACTAACTTAGACGTTTGAATAGGTGGGGTTGGAGCAGTGGTTTGACGATTATTGCTGCAGCCGCTCAACACTAAGCAGCCACAAAGCGCCAGATATACAGACCAAAGCTTAAATTGGGAGTTCATTTTGGCCGCGTTATGCTAAAACTACTACCATTTGCCCAATACTCTCCTCCCCCTAAGCGCCCTAGTGGATTTAGCTGGTTGCTGTTCACTTCGACTCGCTCTTGTTGCATGGTCACCACACTGTCATCTATATAGAGGTGTAAGACTTTCAGCAGGATCATCGCTTGTGGGGTATTGCCTACCGATTGTATTTCATACAATTCACAAGCCATAGCGATGGGGGCGTCTTTGAGGCGGGGTAACTTAAAGCCGGCAAAAGCACAGGTAGGTAATTGCTGTAAGTCTAATTCTGATTCGCCATGCGCTAAACTTCTGGCAGATTCCGTTACCTGAGGCGCTTGCGCCGCATTGGCGATATGTACTACACATAACTTACGCTGTTTAATATTAACAGTAGTATCTTTATCACTACCATCGGCTTTCTTGCCAATGGATAACATAATTAAAGGTGGATTGGAGCTAACTGCCGTAAAGTAGGAAAACGGAGCAAGATTATAAGAAGCTGCTGCGCCGTTATCAGTTAATACCCAAGCGATAGGTCGTGGCACAATGGTTTGTGTCATACAGTGATAGACCTGATTAGAGCTCAAACCTTCGAAATCTAAGTACATTGCTGTCTCCAAGGTAACAATCAGCCCACCGAAGCGGGCTTAACTCACTATTCATAATATGGGTTTAAGACTTAAGCACATCATTAAGAGCAGCTAGGCATAAACTTACGTTTTCTTGACGTGCGGCATAACCCATTAAACCAATCCGCCAGGCCTTACCCGCAAATTGACCTAAGCCTGCACCAATTTCCAGATTATATTCATTCAATAGTCTAGCTCGAACCGCTGCTTCGTCGACCCCTTCTGGCACAGCTACCAAGTTAAGCTGAGGTAAGCGGCATGACTCATCCACCATTAGTGCCAAACCTAGTTCACTTAAGCCTTGAGCAAGTTGTTGATGAAAATCGGCATGACGTTGCCATGATACTTCTAGGCCCTCGTTATAAAGCGCCAACAAGGCTTCATGCAAGGCATATAAGGCCGTAACTGGCGCAGTATGGTGATAAGAACGTTTTTGTTCACCCGACCAATAGCCCATCACCAAGCTTTGATCTAAAAACCAACTCTGCACTTTGGTTTTGCGTTTACTCAACTTGTCGATAGCGGCTTGGCTAAAACTCACCGGCGACAGGCCCGGTACACAGGACAAACATTTTTGGCTGCCAGAATAAATGGCATCAATGCCCCATTCGTCAACCTTAAGAGGGATACCACCGAGTGAGGTCACCGCATCAACAATTGTTAAACAATGGTGCTGTTTAGCTAACGCACATAGTGCTTGGGCATCTGAAGCCACTCCGGTTGAGGTTTCGGCATGTACAAAAGCTAATACTTTTGCGTCAGGGTGTTGCTCTAAAGCCTTTTCAACATTATTAATAGAAACGGGTTCCCCCCAACTATCCTCCACGACAACCGCTTCACCGCCACAGCGTTCAACATTTTCCAGCATCCGTTGACCAAATACGCCATTGATACAAACAATAACTTTATCTCCGGGCTCAACTAGATTAACAAAACAAGTTTCCATGCCCGCCGAACCCGGTGCAGACACGGCAAAAGTATGCTGATTGCTTGTTTGAAAGGCATACTGCAATAAAAACTTTATTTCATCCATCATCCCAACAAACAAGGGATCTAGATGACCCACAATAGGGCGACTCTGGGCTTGTAATACCTGAGGGGAAATATCTGAAGGACCGGGGCCCATTAAAATACGGCGAGGGGGGTGAAAGGAAGCAATGTTCATCCTAATATCCTTTTAGTTATTCGATTTAGTCTAAAGACTTATTTTTGTTATAGGTACAGCGTCCACACTGTAACATTGCGCCTCTAAAAACTGAATATAAAGCCCAAAGCGCTATTGAAGCCACGCTAAGCATCAACGCAAAACCCTATATATAAGTTAAGCAATTAAACTCGAAATGCCTGCTAAATAGGATTAAATAAACTAAAGATAAAAAGCTAAGCACAAATACTTTTATGCACTTCACATAATGTCTCTGAGCTTAGTTTATTGAATAAGATCAGAACTAAGCAAAATAACCAACAAAATATTTACACCAGCAACAAAAAAGCAACACCAAGCACAGCTAAAAACCAAACAAAACAGCAGCGTAAATTTGATCAAAAACAATAAAATGTTGGTTTTATCAGCTCGCCAATAACCATAGAGAACACCTTTTACCAAGGGCATTGTCGCTAACAAAAAACCAGCCAGAATAATTACTCATTGATGATTTTTAGCTTAAGAAATTTCGTTTAACAATCCGCCCCCTTACCAGCAAGGCTTGGATGCTCAATTTATCAACAAAGATTGTTACTAAAGTGCTTAAACCACTTATGCGTTATTCATAAAAACGAATAAAAATTCACACTATTTTCCCAACAAGAACACCAATAAAAACAACCAACATAAGATTAGTTTTTCTAATCCAAAACAAGTGTTTTTACTTGTTTGAGGATCTGCAATTTGCGCACTATGATCAAATCATCAATTTAGATGAGGTCATCAACATGAGCACTAACGTACACACTATTAGCAATCGCAAAAATACTTCTTTCTTTCACTTTTTTGCTGAGGCTTACCAACTTTGTAATACTTGGATCAATCGCCAAAAAACCCGACGTCAATTAGCACAGCTTCCCGCTTACTTGCTACGCGACATTGGCTTAACTGAGGCCGACCGTTACCAAGAGTCACGCAAGCACTTCTGGGAAGACTAATACCGCTAAAAACGTTGTTTTGCCAAGGACCTCAGGCTTACATTTAAATTAACGGCATGTTGCTTTGCACATGCCGTTTTTGTTTTTTCTTGTTACCATTCCCGCTTTGTTATCTGAGATGAATCGCAGCATGCCAACACTAGCCCCCAACCTTATCGTTGTATTAGGCCCGACAGCCTCGGGTAAAACTCAGCTAGGAGTAAACCTAGCGCGCCACTACGGAGGGGAAATACTGTCTGCTGATTCTCGTCAGGTATATAAAGGTTTAGATCTGGGTTCTGGCAAAGACTTAGCCGAGTATCAAGAAATTCCTTATCACCTTATTGATATTGTTGAACCCGATAGCGAATACAGCGTGTTTCACTTTCAACGCGATTTTTTTGCAGCCTACCAACAGGTTAAACAAGCCAATAGGCTGCCAATCATGGTCGGCGGAACAGGCCTTTACATTGACGCAGTCACCCAGAACTTTCAATTAAGTGAAGTGCCCGTTAATCAGCCGCTCAGAGAACACTTAGCCGAATTATCGCTGGAACAATTACAACAGCGCTTATTGCAGCTAAAACCACAGCAACACAACAGCACCGATTTAACAGTGAGGCCACGGTTAGTCAGGGCCATTGAAATAGCAGAGGCTGACCAAACTGCGACACAAGCTAGCCCTCAACACCCGGAAATTTCAGCACTGTATCTTGGAATACGCTGGGATAGAGCGGTTTTGAGGCAACGCATCACCCTGCGCTTAAAACAACGTTTAGAAGAAGGCTTAATAGAAGAAGTTCAACAACTCCACCAAGGCGGGGTAAGTTACGAAAAGTTAGAATTCTACGGTTTAGAATATCGAATGGTGGCGCAGTATCTACAACACAAACTTAGCTGCAATGACATGTTCCAAAAGCTTAATTCACAAATCCACCAATTCGCCAAACGTCAAGATACTTGGTTTAGAAAAATGGAACGCCGCGGAGAAGTAATCCATTGGTTAGATCCTCAGCATGACTTGGTAGCACAAGCCCAAAGCATCATTGAACCCCACCTAGCCAGCTTAACAGCTTAAGATTTAGGAGGCTTAGCAGCGAACCAGCGGTAATAAAAAAACATTAACCAATGAGCAAGACTTAGCCCAGCAAACGCGGCGAAGCCAAACCATAAGGCAAGATGGTATACAGCAACATCGCCTTGATAAAGAAAACTGGGGATTAACAGCACTAAGCAGCCTAAATTGGCCAACAACATACACTGTTTACAGCGCCCTAGTTTTTCAACAAACCAGGCCTTCTGGCAAAACGGACAACTCACAATATACTCTCTAAGCGGCAATGCTCGCTCGATTATCCACGCAGCATAATTTTGATCAAGCGCTTGCTCAGCTTGTTATAAGGCGGGCGCAGTAGCTTAAGCGCAGAAAAACGACTTTGACTAAATACCGGCAGCATTTTTGAAAACTGCACAAAACCATCATAACCATGATAGTGCCCCATGCCACTGCTCCCCACTCCACCAAAAGGCAGCTCATGTTGGGCCACATGCAACAGTACATCATTGATGCAAACCCCACCGGCTGAAATTTGCTGAATCAATTGTTGTTGAATGGCGCGCTGATAGGAAAAGATATACAAGGCCAAAGGATGACTGTGTTGTTGAACATAAGCTACAGCGTCATCGAGTTGCTGATATTCCACTATCGGCAGCAAGGGGCCAAATATTTCTTGCTGCATCACCTCAGCCTCACGCGGCACATTAAGCAGCAAGCGCAGAGCAAACTTACCCGCACTGTCACCGGCAATGAGCTTGCATTCTTCGGCCCCTAGCTCAAGCGCTTGTTCATTCAACCAATTAAGACGAGCTAAAAACCTCTCTGAAATAATGCTGGAGAAAGCCTCATCAGCCACGCTTTGATAGTGCTTTTGACAATAGCGAATGCAAGCATCAACAAAGGCTTGGCGGCGTGAGCTGGGCAGCAACACATAGTCTGGCGCCACACAGGTTTGTCCGGCATTAAACAACTTGCCCATCATAATCCGTTCGGCCGCCAGCTCTATTGGGAAATCGTCCGTAATAATCACCGGGGATTTGCCCCCCAGTTCTAAAGTCAGTGGCGTTAATTGGGCAGCCGCAGCCTGCATCACCTTGCGCCCAGTTGCGGTAGAGCCAGTAAATAACAAATGGTCGAAAGCCAAAGCCGAAAAAGACGCGCCTAGTTGGCCAACTTCATCGGCATACACACGAACCACCTCTTCAGCAAGATATAATGGCATTAAGCGGATCAACAGCCGACTTAAAGCAGGACTTAACTCCGACATTTTAAGCATCACTCGGTTGCCCGCCGCTAAAGCATCTGTAAGCGGCCCAAAGGCAAGATATAAGGGATAATTCCAAGGCACTATCACGCCGACCACCCCCAGCGGTTTAGCCACAACACGATTACTCGCTCCGGCAAACCAAATGCTCGTAGCCCTTCGCTGAGGCTTTAACCAAGACTTTAAATGTTTTTGTGCATAACGGATCCCTGCAATCGCAGGAAATAACTCCAGCACTTGGGTCTCTTCAGCGCAACGTTGGCCAAAATCGCTAGCAATAGCATCAATAATGTCCTGCTGGTTTTCTAACAGCAGTGTTAGCAACTGCTGTAAATGATACTTGCGCTGCTGCAAGCTTGGCGCCCCATGCACCAATACAAGCTGCTTTAATTGACTTAAGTCTTGCTGAAGCTCCACGACAGACATTGTTATTCCTCATCATTACTCACTTTACTCAGGCTAGGTTACTCAGGGTAACTTGTAAACTAAAACAGAAATGCTTGAACATTTTCATGGCAAACAGCATAGTTGGGCGCAATCACCCATGCCGGAGAATTGGTATTAAGCACGCTCCCTTTGTTGCCCCTTGGTGGGCCAGAAACACGCATATTCAAACCCTGTTACCCACCTTTTTAAGGCGTAAACAACGGCTCAAGCTAAACTGGCAACAGCTGGATTTAGCCGACGGTGATTTTGTCGATCTCGCCTGGGTAGATAGCCCACAGCAAAGCTCGGCTGAACAGCCGATAGTGGTGCTTTTTCACGGCTTAGAAGGAAGCGTAGATTCCCCCTACGCCAAAGGCATGTTGCAAGCTAGCCAGCAGCGAGGTTGGCGCGCTGTAGTGATGCATTTTCGTGGTTGCAGTGGTAAACCCAACAAGCAATGGCGGGGCTACCACAGTGGTGAAATCGGCGATGCCAGCGCTTGTATTAACTACTTAAATGAACAATTCCCAAACGCTCCACTGTTCGCCTTAGGTTATTCCCTAGGTGGCAACATGTTAGTAAACTACTTGGCGAAAGTCCCAGACTCACCGATTAAGGCCGCGGCCATAGTGTCGCCGCCACTAGATTTAGCCGCCTGCTCCGAGCGCTTACAGCGAGGATTCTCACGAGTCTACCAACATCACTTACTCAGCCGAATGAAGCGTAATCTTCGGCATAAAATCGGCCTCATAGACAAGGCTCCGCTTAGCGAGGAACAAGTTAAAACTTGGCGTAATTTCACGCAATTCGACGAGCACTATACTGCTAAAGCCCACGGCTTTGCGGGAGCGGCCGATTATTACCAGCGCTGTAGTGGGTTAGCATTACTAAAAGACATTCACCACCCCACCTTGTTAATTCACGCGGCCGACGACCCCTTCATGGATCAACGAGTGATCCCCCAAGGCCACCAACTAAGTCCCAGCGTAGACTACCGTTTGAGTCATAGCGGTGGACACGTAGGATTTGTTAATGGTAGCCTGCTGCGCCCAAATTTCTGGTTAGAAACCACTATTCCAGAATGGTTTCAGCAACAATTGGAGCGCCCAGCAAAATGATCATTCCATGGCAACAATTAGAACCCGCAACACTCGACGCTTTATTAGAGAGTTATGTACTGCGCGAAGGCACCGACTATGGCGAACAGGAACTCAGCTTAAGTGACAAACTCGCACAAATTAAGCAACAAATTACTAATGGCACGGTTTTAATCGTATACTCTGAACTTCATGAAACAGTAAACTTAATTGCCAAAGAGCAATTTGATGCCTCTGCCAAGGAAGGGCAGCAGGATGATCAGTAAACCCGGTTTATAGTCATCAGCAACAGATAAGGCCATTATGTCAGCTAAGCATCCCATTATTGCCGTCACCGGTTCCTCAGGAGCAGGCACCTCAACCACCAGCGAAGTCTTCGCTCATTTATTTAGACAGCATAAGCTCAACGCGGCCTTCATCGAAGGCGATAGTTTCCATCGTTATACTCGCCCAGAAATGGACGTAGCCATTCGTAAAGCGCGTGAACACGGCAAGCACATTAGCTACTTTGGCCCTGAAGCCAACGACTTTAATCTGCTCTATGAGTTTTTCCGCCAATATGGCGAAACGGGCGTAGGCCAATACCGACGTTATCTGCATACCTTTGATGAAGCCGTACCCTACAACCAAATGCCGGGCACCTTTACCCCGTGGCAAGATCTACCAGAAGAAACCGACGTGCTGTTTTATGAAGGCTTACATGGCGGGGTGGCTTATGAAGATAAAAGCGTGGCTTCAAAAGTCGACTTACTAATTGGCATGGTGCCGATTGTAAACTTAGAGTGGATCCAAAAATTAGTGCGCGATACCACCGAACGTGGCCATTCTCGCGAAGCGGTGCAAGAATCCATCGTGCGTTCGATGGATGATTACATCAACTACATCACCCCGCAGTTTTCACGCACCCATATCAACTTTCAGCGCGTGCCTACGGTTGATACCTCCAACCCCTTTAGCGCCAAAAGCATTCCTAGCTTAGATGAGAGCATGCTGGTGATCCGTTTTCGCGGTTTAAAAAATGTTGATTTCCCTTACTTGTTGCAGATGATTGATGGCGCTTATATGTCACGGCAAAACACCATTGTGGTTCCGGGCGGAAAAATGGGCTTTGCCATGGAATTGATCCTGTCGCCAATGATCCAACAGTTATTAGAGACAGGAAAAATACGTTAACTAGGCGGCTTCAATTCGGTAGCTGTGGCTAATTTCACAAGCCTTGCCCAACATCAGAGAAACCGAGCAGTACTTGTCCATGCTTAGTTGCACGGCTCTGGCCACATGTTTCTCGCTTAAGTCTGTACCGCTAACCACAAACTCTAAATGGATATGAGTAAAAACACGAGGCGTGCTGTCGGCTCGTTGTGCTTCTAGATTGACCTTACAGTCACTCACTTGTTGTCTGGCTTTGCTCAAAATGGAAATCACATCCACCGAGCTACAACCTCCGGCCGCCATTAGTACATATTCCATAGGGCTAGCCGCAGCTTTTGCACCATCACCATCCATTAATATTTGGTGACCCGAGCTACTTTCACCAATAAATTGCAGTTCTTTAGACCAAGAAACGGTCGCTTTCATGTTAATATCTCCCAAGGAATGTTTCGTGTTGCAGCTTAATCTAGGTCAAGGTGTAAGGCTAGACTATGCCTCATACTAAAGGCGTATAAATGCCTTGCAGCAAAGCCAGAAGCCTTTTATGCTAGAGGCGGAATGGACAACAATTAAAATAAATACAGTTTGTTAGTGTGCAACTAACGACTAATTAAAAAAGACAGAGGATTTCTTTAATATGGTAATTGGCAAACCTCAAGCTGATCCGGTGATGGAATGGTTTCTTTCTCACTGCCACATTCATAAGTACCCTTCAAAAAGTACTTTGATCCATGCTGGTGAAAAAGCAGAAACCCTTTACTACATCGTAAAAGGTTCAGTGGCTGTATTGATCAAAGACGAAGAAGGCAAAGAGATGATCTTGTCTTACTTGAATCAAGGCGACTTCATGGGTGAGCTGGGTCTTTTCGAAGATACTGAAAACCCTATTCGTACCGCTTGGATCCGAGCCAAAAGCCCGTGTGAAGTGGCAGAAATTTCCTACAAGAAATTCCGTCAACTTATTCAAGTCAATCCTGAAATTCTGATGCGTCTGTCTGGTCAAATGGCTAACCGTTTGCAAATCACCAGCCAAAAAGTAGGTGACTTAGCGTTCCTAGATGTAACAGGTCGCATTGCGCAAACCTTGTTAAATCTTGCTAAGCAGCCTGACGCGATGACTCACCCAGATGGCATGCAAATTAAGATCACTCGTCAAGAGATCGGCCAAATTGTAGGCTGTTCTCGTGAGACAGTGGGACGTATTCTTAAGATGCTGGAAGAACAAGAATTGATTACCGCGCACGGTAAAACAATCGTTGTTTACGGCACGCGCTAGTCGCAGCTACACCATCGAAAAAGCCGCTTTAATGCGGCTTTTTTTATGTCTACTGCCGGCTGTCGGTACTACTAAAGATTTTGTCTGCCGACGCTTCAACAAAACCTGAGTACAACTCTCCATCGGCTCGTTTATAACGTAAGGCAAATTCATAAAAGCAGCTAGGAATGGACTGTTTGCAGTCACTAAAACTAACTTCAGCATGGTCCGCCAAAGTCGAAGACTGCTCAAGCAACACCTCGGGTGAACCCTTAATTTCTCCACCCACGCTGTTTAAGACAAAACCCGCATCAAGTAGTGCTTGATTGACTTGCTGTAAGCTTTGATAGCCCGCGAGTTGATTTACCGATACGGTAAAGTGGTTGGCTCGATAGCCATAAGCCGCCAACCAGCCGGCATACTCACTTTCTTGCAATAAGCATTGATAATCAGCATAACTCAGCTGCCACGGCCGACCCGAGAAAAACACTTCAGGACGAAGATACAGTTCTGGGTTAACCTGACTAGCCAAATTTTTCACCAATTGCTGCGCCTGCGGCGATAAACTCTCAACCTGCAGCTCACTAATAAACACTTTAGGCACACTGGGATCGCTATGTTCAAAATGCGCCGCGTCTAAATGTTTAGCAGCAAAATGATAAGTCCCACCTTGGCGGTAGCCCATGGCCAACAAATGTTGAGCAAAAGCCTCAACGCCGGTTCCCGGCAGATTAAAACTACGCACCGCAATATGGTCGTTAACTATTGGCTGGCCGCCACCCAAGAGTTGATGGATTTTCTCAGCACTGGGGGTTACCGCCAAATACTGTTGCCAAAGCCGCTCAAAAAACAGCGTCACGTTCATCTGCTTATCCTCCACTTAAAAGTGTAAGCCGGGACTTAAGTTTTCGGGTAGCACACTGCCGCTACCTTCCATGGACGCCACCGGGTAAGCACAGTAATCGGCGGCATATTTTGCACTGGCGCGATGATTTCCCGACGCGCCAACACCGCCAAACGGCGCGGCACTAGAGGCGCCAGTAATAGGACGATTCCAATTTACAATGCCAGCTCTAATACGGTGACGGAAATTTTCCCACTTGGTGGGTTGATTACTTAACAAACCAGCCGATAAGCCATAGCGAGTATTATTGGCTAATGTTATGGCCTGCTCCCAATCATCATAGAACAGTACTTGTAATAGCGGGCCAAAGTATTCCTCATCGGGTAGTTCAGCCACCTTAGAGACGTCGATAATACCGGGAGTGACAAAACCTTTAGTACTATCAGTTTGAACCAAGGGCAGTAAGGACTTGCCACCTAAAGCTTGCAGCCGCTGCTGAGCGTGCACCATTGCCGCGGCGGCTTTAGCCGAGATCATCGCGCCAATAAACGGCTGTTCCTCGGCATCGTATTCACCTACTTCAATAGCTTTACTCACTTCAAGCAAGCGCTGCAGAATCAATTCGCCTTGTTCGCTCTTCGGTAGCAATAAACGACGCGCACAAGTACAACGTTGCCCAGCCGAAATAAATGCCGACTGAACAATGTCATGCACCGCCGCGTCAACATCGTCCACCTCTGCCACCAATAAAGGATTATTGCCGCCCATCTCCAAGGCTAAAATCTTATCTGGCTGGCTAGCAAACTGTTGATGCAATATATGACCAGTAGTAGAGCTGCCAGTAAAAAATAGACCGTCGATACCTGGATGCGAGGCCAAGGCTTTGCCAGTTTCAAGCTCACCCTGAACCAGGTTTAATACACCGTTGGGCAAACCCGCCTGCTGCCATAATTGGACGATACGCTCTGAAGTATATGGGGTTAACTCTGAGGGCTTTAATACCACGCTATTGCCGGCGATGAGAGCCGGCACAATATGCCCATTAGGCAAATGTCCAGGGAAGTTGTAAGGGCCAAACACCGCCACTACACCATGCGGCTTATGGCGTAATACTGCGGTGGCGGCGGGTAGCTCGGTGCTCGATTCACCGGTGCGCTCTAAATAGGCTTTCTCAGAAATAGCCACCTTGCCGATCATCGCGGCAATTTCAGTCCGAGTTTCCCATAAGGGTTTGCCGGTCTCAGTGGCGATTAACAAGGCTAACTCTTCTTTATGAGTTTCGAGTAACGAGGCGAATTGTTTGATGATGGCCATACGCTGCTCTAAGCCGCTCATATACCAAGCAAACTGGCTATGTCTAGCGGCGTTCACGGCACTGTCTACCTGCTCAGGCGAGGCGGTTTTCCCTTGCCAAATCACTTGGTTCTTTGCCGGATCAATGGATTTGAGCAGCGCTCCTTGCCCTGCTAGCCATTGACCATTAATAAACTGATTTAACTCTGCCATTTTTACCTCAATCCTTAGCCGCCAACCGTGGGCTAGCATCATTATTCGAAACGCAAAGCGCCTACTCGAAGGCTATCACCCTCACTCACTTGCAGAGCGTTAGCCGTTTGTTGGGAAATCACCGCCCTCGGTTGCTGCCGATGTAGTTCGATCTGGGCAACACAAGCTCGGAAATCTTTTAAGCGCGCATTAGTCAGTAACATCTGTTGCGCATCCTTACTCGGCTCGCCAATGCTTAAGCTCACCTTAAAAGATTGCTTAACACTTTCGATGAGTTGTAAGGGACACTCCACGGTGGGTCCGGCGTCAAAAATATCGACATAGCCATGCTTACAAAAGCCTTCAGCTTCAAGTAAGCGCAAAGCCGGTCGAGTCTTCTGATGCACTTCGCCAATCACCGCCTGCGCCTCTTTACTCAGCAAATTCACATAAATGGGATACTTTGGCATCAGTTCGGCAATAAACTCTTTTTTACCCACGCCGGTTAAATAATCGGCGGTAGGGAAATCCATGCTAAAGAAATTGTCTTGTAACCATTGCCAAAAAGGTGAGCGCCCCTGCTCGTCCGACACGCCGCGCATTTCGGCGATCACCGAGTCATTAAATCGATGTGGATGCTCAGCCATCAGTAAAAAGCGACATTTAGACAACAAACGGCCATTTTGGCCTTGGCGATGAGACTCTTGCAAAAATAGCGTACACAGCTCGGTGACGCCGGTGTAGTCATTAGTGAGGGTTAACGTTTCCACCACGTTGTAGATATTTAAACTGCGCGAAGCATGAACCACCTTACCCAAATGGTAGGTGTAGAAGGGGCTATTCAAGCCAACTGCCGCATCGATGGCAGTGGTGCCCACCACCTCGCCGCTCTCGCTATCTTCTGCCACCATCAAATAATGCAAATCACCGGGATGGTCAATATCACTGGCAAAAGAGCGAATGGAATGAGCGAGTTTTTCTCGCAATAAGGGTTCATCTACCGGTAAGGAGGTAAAACCAATCCCTGAGCTCACAGCCATCTGTAATAACGCAGGATAGTCCGTTTCCTGAATAGGACGGATCACTAACATGGCTATTTCTCCTATGATCAAATAGCACTGAGCTGTGGCTAAGCTTTAGCCACAAATACAACTAATAAGCCTGCTAGGCTGGCAGTTTAACCACCAGCCTGCGAAACCTTATGCCTCTACAACCTTGGCTACTGCGTGTTCACAACGCTGCATGCCCAGCTCAACATCTTGCTGGGGAATAATCAAAGAAGGAGTAAAACGAATCACGTTGGCTCCGGCAACCAATACCATCAGGCCTTGCTCTGCCGCCGCAGTTAAAAAGTCCCGAGCACGTCCTTGATATTGCTCATTAAGCACCGCGCCTAACAATAGACCTTTACCACGCACTTCAGAAAAAACCTGATATTTTTGATTGATCGCATTAAGCGCATCGCGGAACCATTGTTCGCGTTGCTTCACGCCCGCTAAGACTTGTTCACTATTCACAATATCAAAGGCCGTCTCGGCAACAGCACAAGCTAGAGGATTACCGCCATAAGTGCTGCCATGAGTGCCCACCTTCATCGAAGCGGCAATCGCCGTTGTGGTTAGCATGGCTCCAATTGGGAAGCCGCCACCTAAGGCTTTAGCAGAGCTCAAAATATCAGGAGTAACACCTAAACCCATGTAGGCATACAGGTCGCCAGTGCGCCCCACCCCGGTTTGCACTTCATCAAAAATCAATAGCGCATTGTGTTTATCACACAATTCTCGCACTTTTTTCGCGAAGGCTAAATCAGGACTAATAATGCCGCCCTCACCTTGCAAGGGTTCCATCATCACCGCGCAGGTTTGTTCGTCGATAAGAGCTTCTAAGGCCACTAAATCGTTATAAGGAA
>NZ_JBNKPP010000041.1:0-1809 GCF_050295395.1 Agarivorans sp. | reverse complement strand
AAAACAAATTGGTTTGGGGCGTAATGTTATTCGCGGGTGCAATGGCTGGTTTTGCAGGCGCTTCGGAGGTCATGGGGCCCATAGGTCAACTTGTTCCTTCGGTGTCTCCCGGTTATGGCTATGCGGCGATTATTGTCGCTTATCTTGGTCGCTTGAATCCAATAGGCGTGATTATCGCTGCCCTGTTTATGGGTGCCCTTTACATGGGAAGTGACCTTGCTCAAATCGAACTGAATTTGCCTACTGCCGTCACGGGTTTGTTCCAAGGCACTTTGCTCTTCTTCTTATTAGCGTGTGATTTTTTAATCTACTATCGATTCGTTCCGAATCGTTCTTTAAGCAAGAAAACCGCTAGTTCACTGGTTAATGAGAAAGGAGCCGCATAATGGATGCAATGCTAATTCAGTCGCTGTTTATCGCGGCACTAAAAACAGGTACCCCTTTGCTTATCATCGCTTTGGGCGAGTTAATTTGTGAGAAGACTGGGGTACTTAACCTTGGTCAGGAAGGCATGATGCTGATGGGTGCAATGGCCGGTTTTGCTGGCGCTATGGTTTCGGGCAACTTGCTGGTCGGCGTCTTGGTTGCCATGTTCGCAGGTATGATGATGGCTTGGTTATTTGGCGTATTAACGCTCACACTTAGCTCAAATCAGGTGGCTACAGGTTTAGCACTGACCATCTTTGGCACAGGACTTAGTGCGTTCTTAGGCGGAAGCTTAGTCGGCAGCACCATTCAAGGGTTTAAGCCAATCGCGATTCCCTTACTCAGTGATATTCCATTCTTTGGTCCGTTGCTGTTTAACCATGACATCTTGGTGTACGCGAGTTTTATTCTTGTCGGCACAGCTTGGTGGACGCTGCACAAAACACGTATTGGTCTTGTTATTCGCGCTGTGGGTGAAAACCCGCACTCGGCGAACGCATTAGGCATTAAAGTGATTAAAGTTCGTTACATGGTCACATTGCTTGGCGGAGCATTGGCTGGTCTTGCGGGAGCTTACATGTCGTTATCGTATACACCGATGTGGATGGAAAACATGACCGCGGGGCGCGGATGGATCGCGTTAGCACTGGTTGTGTTTGCTTCGTGGCGCATTGGTTATCTGGTGTTGGGTGCATACTTATTCGGTTTTACTTCCATCATGCATTTGATGATGCAGGGAGCAGGAATCGACATCTCTCCTAACCTGCTCGCGATGACCCCTTATGTAGCAACGGTCGTTGTCATGGTGTTACTGAGCTCGAATGAGTTGCGTCAGAAACTGGCAACGCCAATGAGTTTAGGCAAACCGTTCGATCCTAAACGTCAATAACAACAGATACAAATCAGCCCGCTTTTGCGGGCTTTCTGTTTGCTATATCGCTGCATTTATTCGAAAAGGCTTCTCTATTTAGCTGTATTTCCCCAAGCTTTTCAGTCCACACTTGCGCATCAAAATGGTGCATTTTGTATACATGTAAGCACCATTGTAAAACATCCACTTAAAGTTAATTTCCCATCAGTGTCTATACTGACTGTATACAATATATCTAACCCCTTTGTGCACAATGCTTACAAGCCCATTCGAAAATAATTATTCAAAACACGACCAGTTGGTCAACTTTTTGCTAACAATCTCGTATCACGAATTTTTTGCAAGCAACTCCCTATCAACACACTTTTGCGAGCAAAAATGGACAACCAAATAGCTATCTTAAAATAGCGATATCTTTGAAATGGAGAATTTCATGAAAATAAATCAGTGGATGACGGTTGCAGCACTTTCAGTGTCTGCAGTGTTTTCAACTTCTACCCTTGCGGAAGATC
>NZ_JBNKPP010000040.1:0-5542 GCF_050295395.1 Agarivorans sp. | reverse complement strand
CAGCACCTTGCTTATTGTTTAACGGGGCGCGTAAGCTCACCACTGCGCTATCATTTTCACCTTCGGTAATCACCAAATGAGCAAGCGAGCTAGTTTGATTAGCGAGCTGATTGCTTAGTACCCCGCTCACTCGCCGCGCCCACGCTTGATTAGGCAATACAATAACCTTTACTGATTGAGACTGATAATAGGGTTTGATGCTAGACGCCAAAGCCATATCCCCTTCATAGGCGAGTTTTAGCTGGTGATAAACTGAACCTTTATCCGTAATCAATTCAAAAGGAGAATGATAAGCTAATAAGCGTTTAAACAAGTCCGCTGGGGCGAAATGCAAATCGGCTAACTGAGGACCATAGCCGTTATAGTTTACCAAAGTGCCAAGCTCTCTAAGTTGCTGAGCTTGCTCAGCACTAAGCCCAGCTTGTTGGGCCAGCTCATCGGCTTTTGCCACTAAATTATCCCCATAAGCAGCGGCTATCGCCCAATGGTGATAGCGCCCCTCTAGATGCTGGTCTACCAATAAAGCAGTGCACACATCGGACGCGGTATCGATACTCGCCTGTAAGTTTGCATGCTGGGGAATATCACCGGCTTGATGATGGTCGAAATATTCAACATGAGCGCCACATTCTAAGGCTCGCTGCAAGCCGGAGATATTTTTTAGCATGGAGATATCTAACACGGTAATACAGTCTTGGGCTTGATATTCCAAGTTGTTCATTAATTGATTATCGCGCTTCACTCCAGTAACTAGCAGGCTTTCGCGTGGCTGCGCTAAACGTAATTGCAGCAAGGATAAAATACCGTCAGCATCACCATTAAAAATATCGATATAGCGCATTTAACTTCTCATCTTTACAGGGTAGCCAACTAAACTGAAGCCTTAACAAGGCCTGCGTCAACCAAGGCCTGAACAATATACTCAGCACACTGTTCAACGCTTTTGCCTGCCGTTTGCAAGTGAATGTCTGCATTTTCTGGCGCTTCATAGGCAGAGCTGATTCCGGTAAAGTTTTTGATCTCGCCGTTACGCGCCTTTTTATAAAGACCTTTAGGATCGCGCTGTTCACACACATCTAAGGGCGTGTCGATATACACCTCAAAAAACTGCCCCGGCTCAAGCTGATTACGCACCAAACTACGGTCGTCTTTAAAGGGAGAAATAAACGCGGTGGACACAACCAGACCAGCATCAACAAATAACTTGGCCACTTCACCAATACGGCGAATATTTTCTACTCTATCACCGTCAGAAAAACCTAGGTCGCCGTTCAAGCCATGGCGAACATTGTCACCGTCTAGTACGTAACTGTGTACTCCTTGCTGATATAGTAAGTAGTCAACCGCATTGGCAATAGTCGATTTTCCTGAGCCACTCAAACCGGTAAACCACAATACGCAAGGCTTATGGCCTTTCTTCGCCACGCGAGCCTCATGAGTCACACTATGATTGTGCCACACTACATTTTCACTTTTCTTGTCCATGTTGTTCCTACTTCATTTCATCCAATACATGTTTACTAAAGGGGGAATATTAGGGGGACTAACGTTAACACCACAATAGCGTAGACGATGGCTACAGGTAAGCCCAGTTTTACAAAATCACTTAAGTTATAGCGCCCGGCGTTGTACACCATTAAGTTGGTTTGATAACCATAGGGGCTAACAAAGCTGGCACTGGCAGCGAAGGCCACCGTCATCACAAAGCTCATTGGATTCACTCCTAAAGCATTTGCTAAGCCATAGGCCAGCGGGAACATCAGTGCGGCGGCCGCATTGTTGGTCACTAACTCGGTGAATATCCATGTCAGTAAGTAGATACTTACTAAGCCCACTATCGCCCATTGCCCGCTTAAATTGCCGTTGACTAACTTGGCGATAAGCTCAACCAAGCCGGCATTGTGCATCGCTTGGGATAAAGCTAAAGCCGACGCAACAATTAACCAGATTTCTTTGGGAAAACGTCTTACGATTTCCCCCGGACTTAAGCAACGAAAGAACAACAACCCGCCCAATAATAATACCGTGGCTTTAAATAAGCTGATTAAACCTAATGCAGCCGCGCCAACGGCAATAATGAATCCGCCAATCGCGATCCGCTCAGCCATGCCGCTTAAACGCGTATCGGGTTCAACACCGCTCACCAAAATAAAGTTTTTACTTAAGTTGCTTCTGGATTTGAAATCACTGCCCACAGCTAGCACCAAAAAGTCACCCGCTTGTAAGTTCACCTCACCTAATTTACCGGAGACGCGTTCACCATCACGTTTAATCGCCACCACTGCGGCATCGAAGCGAGCTCGAAAACCAGCATCTTTTAGGCTTTTGCCAACCAGCATGCTTTCTGGGCGAATCACCACCTCGGTAAGGTTAGACCCTAGCAGACCATTTGAATCGGCGAAGGTTTGCAAACCGGAAAACTGATTTAACTGCATGACTTTAGTGACATCGCCACTAAAAATGAGCCGGTCACTTTGCTGCAACACTTCACTAGGAGCTACCGGACTAATCAACTTACCGTCACGAACAATCTCAGCTAAAAACAAGGACTCCAAATGACGCAAGCCGTTTTCTTCCACACTTCTTCCAATTAAGGTGGAATCGGCCTGAATTTTCGCGTCAATAAAATAGTCTTGATACTGATTTTCTTCGCGAGCGTGATCAGGCAAAAACCGGCAAAAACAGGCCATGGTTAGGCCACATAATACCACCGCTACCAGGCCTATCAGGGTGAAGTCAAAGAAACCTAAGCTTTGCCCAGTATGCTCCAACAATAAACTGTTTACGATAAGGTTGGTGGATGTGCCAATTAAGGTGAGCGTTCCCCCCAATATTGCCGCATAAGACAGGGGTAATAATAAACGGCTGGCGCTGTGATACGGATTATTGCGGATCGGCGCTAACAAGGTGGCCACCACCGCAGTGTTATTTAACGCCGCCGAAGACAACACCGTAAATGAAAATAAGCGCAGTCCAGTTGAGCGGAGCGAGGGCTTAATAATTGATGCCGCTAATAAACGTAGAATACGGGTTTTTTCTAGAGCAATAGAACACAGCATTAGCAATACCAAGGTCATCAAACCTTGGTTAGAAACACTGGCTAATAGTTGTTCTGTACTGACTAAATCAAGCACATACAATAGCAATACCACCGCGCCAAATACCTTAGCGGGTACTTGTTGATAGCGAATGAGACACGCTATGGTGCCAACAAATATTGTCAGCACCAGTATGGCTTGAATAGTCATTACTTCAGTAGTTCGCTCAAGTCTTTAGCTTCCCAATGCGGGAAGTGCTTACGCACTAACGCATTGAGCTCAAGTTCAAATGCAGAGAACTCGTGCTGGGTTGTTTCATCCACACTCCCTTTGGCCTTGATCACCCCCGCTCCTACAGTAACGTTGGAAATTCGGTCAATGATAATGAACGAGCCCGTACCCTTGGCTTTTTCATAGGCATCAAAGGCCATCTGCTGACTGAACTGCACTTGGCACAGGCCAATTTCGTTCAGGCCTAGACGCACCGCTTCTTGTTCTTCAAGGGTATTCACATCAATCTGATGTTCAATTTTCGCAATAGAGCCCGAAGTGGTTTTAGCCGCCAATTTAAAGTCATATTGCTTGTGAGCAATCATCGGCTCTTCTGCCATCCAAACAATGATCGCTTCTGCGCTATTGGCTACCCAGGGTTGGTTATTGCTATGAACCAACATATTGCCGCGGCTAGCATCAATTTCATCTTCTAGGGTTAAGGTAACCGCCATTGGCGCGTAGGCTTCTTCCAACTCACCATCAAAAGTGACAATGCTTTTCACTTTGGAGGTTTTTCCCGATGGCAATGAAGTGACTTCGTCGCCTTTGCGCACCACACCCGAGCTAATGGTTCCGCAGAAACCACGGAAATCTAGATTAGGGCGATTTACATACTGAACAGGGAAGCGAAAATCATCAAAATTTTGCCCAGCGCTAATTGGCGCACTTTCCAACATGCCCATTAAGGTTTCGCCATGATACCAACCACTTTGTTGGCTGCGTTCCACCACGTTATCGCCATTTAGCGCCGAGATAGGCACAAACTTAATGCTGTCAATATTGAGTTTCTTAGCAAACTTTTGATAGTCGGCTTTAATTTCCTCAAAACGTTGCTCAGAAAAATCGACTAAATCCATTTTATTAACGGCAACAATCACTTGCTTAATACCAAGCGTTGAAACAATGAAGCTGTGACGACGAGTTTGCACCTGCACCCCATATCGGGCATCAATCATTACAATCGCTAAATCACAGTTAGAGGCACCGGTAGCCATGTTACGAGTGTATTGTTCATGCCCTGGGGTATCGGCAATAATAAACTTACGCTTTTCAGTTGAAAAATAACGGTAAGCGACATCAATGGTAATGCCTTGCTCGCGCTCCGATTGTAAGCCGTCAACCAACAGCGCTAGGTCAAATTCGCCATCGGTAGTATTGAAACGTTTCGAATCGTTTTTAATGCTGGCCAATTGATCTTCAAAAATCATTTTTGAATCATGTAATAAACGGCCTATCAGGGTACTTTTCCCGTCATCAACACTGCCACAGGTGAGTAAACGTAACAGCTGTTTTTGTTCGTGCTGATGTAAGTATTCTTCGATATCTGAAGCAATCAATGTAGATTGGTGAGACATTGTTTCCTCTCTTGCTGGTGTTTAACCAGACTCTAAATTCTGTTTTAACTAAACCAAACTATTTGGGTGAAAATGGTGACTATGTTTGTACTGCTAAAAAATGCTTAGAAGTAACCTTCCATTTTCTTCTTCTCCATCGAGCCAGCGCTATCATGATCAATCACCCTACCTTGACGCTCCGAGGTTTTAGTTAACAGCATTTCTTGAATCACCTCAGGCAAGGTAGTGGCTTCAGACTCCACCGCGCCAGTGAGTGGATAACAGCCCAGAGTGCGGAAACGCACCATCTTATGCTGGATCTCGCCCTCTTCTACTGGCATACGCTCGTCATCCACCATGATTAAGGTGCCATCACGTTCAACCACCGGGCGAACCTTAGATAAGTACAGTGGAACAATGTCGATATTTTCGAGGTAGATATATTGCCAGATATCCAGTTCGGTCCAGTTTGATAGAGGGAATACTCGAATGCTTTCGCCCTTGTTGACCTTAGAGTTATAAGTATTCCACAACTCGGGACGTTGAGATTTAGGATCCCAACGGTGGTTCTTATCGCGGAAAGAGTACACTCGCTCTTTAGCCCGAGACTTCTCTTCGTCGCGGCGCGCACCGCCAAAGGCAGCATCAAACTGGTATTTATTTAAGGCTTGTTTCAAAGCTTGGGTTTTCATCACATCGGTATGTACTGCACTGCCGTGAGTGAAAGGACCGATGCCCATTTCCAAACCTTCAGGATTCTTATGAACTAACAGCTCAAAGCCGTATTTCTCTGCCATACGATCACGAAACTGGATCATTTCCTTAAATTTCCAGTCAGTGTCTACATGTAACAAGGGGAAAGGAATTTTTCCTGGATAAAAAGCCTTGCGCGCTAAA
>NZ_JBNKPP010000039.1:0-14430 GCF_050295395.1 Agarivorans sp. | reverse complement strand
CACCAGTGGGATCGGGTGCATCTAAATCAGAAATATAATAAGGCACTTTTATCTCTGACAAGTGGTACTTGGCCGCGGCAAAGCTAGCTTGGCTGCTGCCAAAGGCCGCTTCAGCGACATCGGCTGCGGTATAACCGGTATCGACAAGTCCTGAGATAGGCAATAAACCTTGCAACGCCATTCCACCGTAGACTTGCTGTAGGCTAGTTAATACGCTGCCCACCGATTGAGTGGTAAATACCGCAGCATAGCTGATCTGGCCACTAATGCCCTCTGCTGCTAACAGGCCATTATTCCAGTTTGTTAAGCCTTTCAATGACTGAACTGTAGCGCTGTCTTCTGCTGTAGGTGCCGTACTCAAAAATTGATAACCACTGCCCGCTTCCACCGGACGGCCATTATCATCAAGCAATCGCTCGGTAATCGCCACCATATAAGAAGTGGCTGGAGCAAATGGCTTCAGCGGCGTGACTATCAGATTACCCGCTTGGTAACTCACGACATAATCTTCGCCATATACCAATTGCTCTTCAATACGACAAGTTTGCCCTGCCGAGAAACTGCCACCGTTTTCACTAACATCAGCGCAGTCATCAGCAAAACCTGAGGCTCTGACTTTAAATAACAACACACCTGCAGCAAAGCTTGAGCTATCAATACCGGTATCTAGTTCGGGATTAAACTCTTGCTCTTCATCGCCATAAGCGAGCGGAATAGTAAATGGAACGCTGGTTTGCCAACCATCTAAAGCGCCCAAAACCTTAGTAATATCCTGATACTCTTGGGTCGCGCCAATGGCTGCCTCAGCAGGTAAATTGATGGTACCATCCAAGCTACCACTTAACAGTAAGTTGTTTGGTGTTGAAACATCCCCAGTTAAAGGGTTAAAGCGAATTTTTACTGAGTTAGGCTGTTTGACCGTGGTATCATCACCAAAATCAAAAGGTGAGTTGCCACCACCGCAACCCGCCAAGGTAACAGAGGCAAATAAAGTGACCGCAGTAGCTATTCGGGACAAACGCATATTAGCTAATTCCTTTTAATAGTATATTTCTCAATGAGACCTTAATTACTCGTTTACATTTTTGCAACAGGTCTAACCAGATTTTGAAACACTTGTTTAAATATCAATCAAATATTTGTGCACTAACGCACATCTAAAGGATTTAATAATGACCACGGATATCTCTCCTCAACACTTTCAAGCCAGTGCCAACGAACTAGCAGGCAAAGTCATCCTTGTCACAGGCGCAGGTGACGGCATTGGTCGCCAAGCGGCCCTTAGTTTCGCCAGTTGTGGGGCAAGCATTATATTGCTCGGCAGAACAGTACACAAACTAGAAGCGGTATACGACGAGATTGAAGCACTTGGCGCTCCCCAGCCAGCCATTATTCCTCTAGATTTAACCGGTGCAACTAAACAAAACTACCTTGATATGACAGCCACCATTGAGTCCCAATTTGGTAAATTAGACGGAGCGCTACTCAATGCAGCTCACTTGGGAGTGCTGAGCCAGTTTGTGCAAATTGATGAAGAACAATGGGATAAAACCATGCAGGTTAATGTTAAATCCCAGTTTTTATTAAGTCAGGCGCTGATTCCCTTACTGCTTAAAAGCCCCAATGCCTCATTGATTTTCACCTCCTCGGGCGTAGGCAAAAAAGGCCGCGCCTACTGGGGCAGCTATGCCATATCAAAATTTGCCATCGAAGGCATGTCACAGGTAATTGCCGACGAATTTGATAAAACCGGTTTACGTTGCAACTGTATTAACCCAGGCGCCACTCGCACCTTAATGCGCGCTACCGCCTACCCTGGCGAAGATCCACAGAGCTTAAAAACTCCGCTCGACATTATGCCCAGTTATCTATATTTAATGAGTGATGCCAGTATCGGTATTACCGGCAGCAGCATTGACGCACAACCCAAGTAGTTGCCAAGGACAGCATTACAATGAGTACGCCTTTTCGAGCTAAAAGCACCTTAGAGCAATGGCGAATCTTTCAGGCCGTGGTGGATTATGGCGGCTATGCTCAAGCCGCTAGCCAACTTAATAAAAGCCAGTCATCGCTCAATCATGCTGTAAGTAAGCTACAGAATTTATTGGGCATTCAGTTGCTTGAGGTGAAGGGGCGTAAAGCTCACCTAACGCCAATGGGCGAAGTCATGCTTAGGCGCAGCAAGTTACTCAGTCAAAACATTCAGGATTTGGAAACCCTCGCCGCCAGCCTAGAACAAGGTTGGGAGCCCAAGTTAGCCGTAGCAGTAGAAATTGTGCAACCCCAAGCTCCTGTAATTAAAGCTTTAAAAGCGTTTTTACCCGACAGCCGCGGGACTCGAGTCGAAGTGATTGACACTGTAGTCAGCGGTGCCGACGATGCCATTCACGAAGGCGAATTTGATCTGGTGATTACCGCCCAGCTGCCACAAGGTGTATTGGGCGAGCCACTCAATTCCGTCACCCTAGTGCCAGTGGTTCACCGCAACCATCCCTTAGCCAAAATGCCGCAACCCGTCTCGATTGACGAGGTATTACAGCATGTGCAGTTGGTGATTAAAGATACCGGCAAAAATCCCAAACAGGACCGCGGATGGCTACGCGCAGAACAACGCTGGACTTTTAGTAGCTTTAAGCAAGTAGTAGACGTACTAAAACAAGGCTTGGGCTTTGCTTGGCTACCGATGCATATTGCCCAAAGCTATTTTGAGGAAGAAAGTTTGGTGGAATTAAACATTCAAGGCGGCGCCGCTAAATCTTTAACCACCTATTTGGTAGTGCCAAGACCAGAGCTACTGGGGCCCGCTGGACAACACTTTTCTAAGTTATTGCTACAACACTGTAAGGCCTACCGTTAAGGAGATATATGTTACTTAATTGCGATATGGGTGAAAGCTTTGGCGTATGGAAAATGGGCGTTGATGAGCTGCTGATGCCGCACATCAATTTAGCTAATATAGCCTGTGGTGGCCATGCTTCCGATCCCGATGTAATGAGCGCAACATTGCAGTTAGCCAAGCAACATCAAGTTAGCGTAGGAGCGCACCCCAGCTACGCCGATATAGCCGGATTTGGCCGTCGCTCCATCCCCTACCAGACAGAGCAGTTAAGCCGCTTAATTGTTGCCCAAGTTGGAGCCTTAGCGGCGCTGGCAGACTACCACCAAGTTAAACTCCACTACGTGAAGCCACATGGTGCCTTGTATAACGATATGCACCAAGATCTCAGGATTTTCGAAGCCGTTTGTAAGGCGGTGGCCGGCTTTAAGCGCCCGCTCAAGTTAATGGTTCATGCCAGTCAATGTGCTGAACCGCTGCTGGTTATCGCCCAGCGTCACCAACTTAAACTACTCAAAGAAGCCTTTTGTGACAGACGCTATTTGGCCAACGGTCAACTCCAAGCACGTAGCGAACCCGGCGCGGTATTGTCTGAAGAACAGCAAGTATTAGCGCAAGTGCAACAACTGCTAGACTGTGCCAGTGTCACTTGCGCAGACGGAAGCGAGTTAACATTGCAAGCCGATACACTCTGTGTACATGGCGACAACGAGGTCGCGGTGAGTACCATTCAAGCCATCAAGCAGCTCATCAGCAGCCAGCACTAGGTCACGCCCTATGTATTGCTTAGACTATGTTAACGAAGACAGCCTACTCATTAGCAGCCATAGCGCAGAGGATGCCAGCCAACTGCCGCAACTGGTCGATTATTTACGGCAAAGCTTTCCGCAACTTAGTGATCTGATCTTGGCCTCGACCAGCCTGCTTTGTGTTTGTCCGGCGGATGTAGACCCAAGCCAGCTAAGCCTGAAAGTGCAGCAATTTGTGGCCACCTCAAGCAGCGATAATACAACCAAGACTATAGACATTCCGGTGTGCTACGCCACTGAGCTCGCCCCCGACTTAAAGTATGTTGCCAATCACACCGGGCTCAGCCCAGCCGAAGTCATCGCCTTACATCAACAGGGCCACTATCAAGTAAAAACCATTGGTTTTATGCCGGGATTTGCTTATTTACAGGGTTTAAGTTCTCGCTTAGCCCTGCCACGTAAAGCTAACCCCGCCAGTCATGTGGCTGCGGGTAGCGTTGCCATAGCCGAAACCATGACGGCGGTATATCCCAGCCAAAGCCCCGGAGGCTGGCACATTATTGGCCGTAGTCCGCTCAAATTATTTAATAAACATCAGCAGCCTATGTGCCCCTTAACCGTGGGTGATAAGGTGCGTTTCGTTGAAATTGACTATCAACAATTCTTGGCTTTACAAGCGCAGGAGCAACCACATGGCTAGTTTACACATCCTGCGCAGTGGCCCGCATAGCTTAGTCATAGACAAAGGTAGAGTTGGTTTTCAGGATATTGGCGTCAGCCCCGGCGGCGCGGCCGACCAACACGCCTATAATTGGGCCAACCGTTTAGTTGGCAACCCTGCCAATAGTGCTGCGCTAGAAATTACCTTTGGCGGTGTAGAGCTGCAATTTAGTCACGCCTGTCGCATCGCGGTATGCGGGGCCAACATGCCACTAAGCCTTAGCCCAGCCAATTCGGCCAAGCAGGTTAATTTATGGCAAAGCATCGATATATCAGCAGGGCAAACATTCAAGCTTGCCGCTGCGCGCACCGGGCTACGCAGCTATTTAGCCATTCAAGGTGGCTTACGTGTGCACCAAGAATTGAACAGCTATAGCAGTTCTCCCAGACAAGGATTAGGGCCATTTAACGGCAGAGCCTTAAAAATGGGTGACCAACTGCCCTATCTTCCAGTTAGTCAATTTGCCAAACGTTTAACCCAGCAAACGCCTGTGCGTTTCGTTCCCAACTATCAACAACCACTGAAGCTAGCACTGATTCCGGGCTACCAGTTCAGTCAATTCTCCCCCCAGCAAATTGACTTACTCACCAAACAAACTTATCACATCAGTGATTTAAGTGATCGCATGGGGATCCGCCTGGAGGGTGAAGCCTTTGCTACTCCTCCAAAATCTTTGGAGTCCGAAGCCATTGCCCAAGGAGCGGTACAAGTCCCCCCCAATGGCCTGCCAATCATCTTATCGGTAGATCGGCAAACCGTGGGCGGCTATCCCAAATTGGGCTGTATTAGCCGCCTCGACCTTTTTGCGTTAAACCAGTGCCGTCCACAACAAACTGTGCAGTTTTACCTAAGCTCTCAACAACAACAACGCCAACGCTGGTTAGCCTTTGAACGCTATTTTTCTTGGTAAGGGCTTAGAATGCCAACCAATAACGCAAGCTATTCACCGCATGCTCAACTTCACTCAGCTGCTCTAAGCCTGCTAAGGTTTGAGTCACCACAATAGGTGAATCAGTCACAATGCCGTTTACCCTTAGGTAATACAAACGCTCCACCTCGACGGCACTGTTAACCGTCCAAACATGTACCTGCTGACCACGCTGCTGGGCGCGTAACAGTCGCCATGGGTTCACCCATTGTTGGTTAACTATCAACATGTCAGCCTTTTGCAACAATGCGCTTTCGCCAACACTGGCTGCGGCGATAAATGCCGTTTTAATGCGATGTTCTAGAGGTGTCGCTTTTATTTGTTGCTTTAACGCGCTGAGTAACTGGTCGTCCAAACTACTTATGATGACCGGGTATGGATAATTATTGAGTTCAGCGATAAGCGTAGGTACCAAGTCTAGTGAATCACCGTACCGTTTCAGCTCTAGGTTTAAAGTGATTTTACCGGCGCTTTTGTTTAACCACACTGGCAGGGCTTGCGGCGCGCTATAACCCGCTTTGATAAAGGCCTGTTGAATTTCAGCGAAGCTGCTTAAATGCACTACACTCTCATCGCCCACTAAACGGCGCAGATCCCGGTCATGAATCACCACGATTTGTCCATCAGCAGTCAGCTGAATATCAATTTCAGTCACTGGTAAGCCCAGATTGATGGCTTTTTGTAAACCTTCTAAGCTGTTCTCTTGGGCTAACCAGCCCCCTGCTCGATGCCCCATCACCATCACTTCCCGAGGTTCTGAGAAGCGTAAGCTAAAACCCTGAATATCTTCGTTCACTTCGCTGGCCGCTATCAGCAACATCGCTAAAAACATCAAACGCAAGCCTAGATGCAGGCGATGATTCTCACGTAATAATTGGCGATGCTCGTGATGCAGGCTTTCATGCTGCTGTTTTAAAGACAGCTTAAACAGATAAAACTGAATACTGGCGTATAGCCAAGTATCAACAAAACTAATGATCGCGCCACCGCTGATCACCGCTAAACCAAAACTAAATAACGACAAGGCCGATACACTCTGCGGCGTCCACCAATTTAGGCTCAAGCGCATCAACCAAATAATGCCAGCAATTAACAAAAACAACATCGCAGCGCGTAAGCCAAACCACACCACATTTAGCAGCAAAATCAGCTTACGTTGGCCAAAACTCAATTCGCTAGAATCTCGCAGTTGCGCAAGCAAAGGCTTCTTTTGCAACATACAAAAAGGTAAGGCAAACCACCAACTCAGCCACTTTGAACCCAGCCATAGAGCCAACGGCAAACCACCTACACAGAAGACAGCTAAGTAGAACCATAGTTGGTCACGCTGCTGTTCCAAATAGTAGTTAATATCCCAATCGGCCAGCATTAAGCCAAACAGCCAACGGCCTAAAAACAGCAAGGTACAAGCGATACTAATCAACAGGGCTGACTGCAAAAATGCGAGGCGGGCTATCAGCCAAAGACGAGTAATTAATAAGCGGATCGCCTGTGATACAGAGCGACGATTAACTTCATGCTGGGCCAGCAATAAGGTCACAACCCCTTGCTGTAAAAAGAAGTTGAACAAGGCCATTGCGACAAACCAAATGGCAAACAAGTAGCCACTGGGAGATAAGAAAAAACCCAGTAGCTGTTGATTTGCCACCCCTTGTAAACCGTGCCAAGCCATTAGCTTTTCGCTAACCATGATGGACAGCGGAGCAAATACCACTAACCAACCGGTTTGCACCAACAGATAGGCGCCAAACATAGCCACACCTCGGTTTTTAATCGAGCTTGCTAAGTAATAGGCAAAATGGCGAACCCGATGAAACAGACTGCTTAACATGCTGAGTCTCTTAGCGCTTGGCTCATCTCCAACACTTGTTGCTGACATACTTGACTGCGCTGTAGTTCGTTCTTGGCGTCACCCTTACTGGCCATGGCCAAGCTATAACGGCTATCAAATGGGCTAGTTAGCGCTTTAGCGGCGGCGCTGTGAAAATGACGAAACCCTTGTTGCTTAAGTAAACCAATATTATGTGGACGCACCCCGCCAGCGACTAACCACTCAATCTGCTGAAAGTCTTGTTGCAACTGTTGTAATAAACCCGCGCCTTGTTCCGCGCTGTTTTGCTGGCCCGAACTCAAAATTCGTTTAATACCCAGCTCGGCAAGTTGCTCAGCGCACAGATAGGGCTCTGCCACGCAATCAAAAGCACGATGAAAAGTTACCGCTAACCCCTCTGCCGAATCAATTAACCGCTGGCAGGCTGATAGATTGACTGTGGCATCATGGTTTAATACCCCTAGCACCACTCCGCTAAACCCCAGCGTTTTAATTACCTCAAGATCATTCTGCATTTGCTCCAGCTCATCAGCGTCATAACAAAAATCGCCACCTCTTGGGCGCAGCATCACCACGATATCAATGTCGGCTAAATATTTGCTCGCTTGCTTTAACGCACCATAACTGGGGCTAGTTCCCCCTTCAGTTTGACCGGCGCAGAACTCTACTCTATCAGCCCCGCCCACGATCGCAGCTTTAATATCGGCAATGCTATAACAACAAATTTCTAAACTACTGGTTTTAATGCTTGGGCTAGGCAAGAGGTACTTCCGTAGGTCATTGGATTAAAATAGAATTATAGCGAAAATACGCTGCTTAACGCAGCAACTATAGAAACAGTGGCTAATTTTATTTAAGCGGCAATGGTTGCGCGGTTATCACGCTAGGTATTTAAGCCAATTGGCCCAAGTCCAGTTCCATTCAGTACTGGAAAACGATTGCATACAAGCTCACAACTTGGTTTTCTACACAAGCGTTTTCCATCAGAACTGTGTATATTGAGGGCGTATTCTAAGGATGGAAATACTTTTAGGTGAATCAATGAAACGAATTTTCCTGTTGTTAATCTCAGCTTTACTGGCCTCGCCCAGCGCTGACATTTCGGCTAACGAGTACCTTTTTCTCGGTACTGGCAATGTTAGTGGCGTATATTACCCTACTGGTAACGCGCTATGTCGTCTATTAGAGCAAAATAACCAACACCGAAAATTAAGTTGTACAGCGGAAAGCTCCGGCGGTTCAAGCGATAACATCACCGCACTACAACACGGCGATGTCGATCTAGCTATTGTTCAATCCGATGTACATTGGCAAGCCTACAACGGCAGCGGCGAATTTGCTCAGCAAGGCCCTTATAAAAACTTGCGTTCACTATTATCTTTATACTCTGAGGCCTTAACCGTATTGGTCAATGGCGATTTAGCTATTCAGCAAATTGAACAATTAAAAGGCCACGCTATCAATCTTGGGCCAGCAGGTTCTGGCCAATATTCAACCATGCAGACCTTGATGAAACAATTTAACTGGCAAGAAACCGAGTTTTCCAAGGTCAGTCATTTAAAACCCGATGAACAAAGCCGTGCCTTATGTAGTGGTAAAACCGATGCGATTATTTATGTAGTGGGTCATCCCAATACCTCAATCACGCGGGCGACTACCATGTGCGAATCCAAGCTCGTGGGTTTATCCAAACAATCCATCGAGCAACTCAGCGAGCAATACAGCTATTTTTCTCCGGTCACCATTAAAGGCGGCACCTATCATAATAACCCCATGGACGTATTCACCATTGGCGTAAGTGCGACGCTAGTGGCCGATGTAGAGCTATCGGAACAAACAGTCTATAACTTTGTTGCCGCTATTTTTGAACACCTCGACACCCTAAGAGCGCTACATCCTGCTTTGGCCGAGTTAAATGTTCAGCAAATGATTAACACTAACTTGAGTGCGCCACTGCACCCCGGCGCACTGCGTTATTACAGAGAGCAAGGGTGGATTAACTAGATTAAGGCAGCGGGGACTGCAGCCCCGCATGCTCAGCAATTTGCTGTAGAGGTAAAGCTAATAGCGTTGTTAAGCGGTCCAGTTCTTGATTAGTTTGCTGTTGCCAGTCTTGACACTGGCCCTGCCAACCCAAACCTTCTAACCAATCTTGGCAAAACGCTTTATTAGTAAACAGATCATGTAAATAACAAGCCTGAATATTGTCTTTCTGCCAACCATTACCTTCTTCAACAAAGCTATCGATAGCCTCTAAACAACGGGTTTGACCATGATGGATCTCATAACAGCGTAATAGCTCACCTCGCCAAGTTAACTGACGTTGCTGAGTCAATTTTTCACTGACATATTCAGTAGTCAGCGCAAGCAAACCTAAACCCGCGAAGCTATGCCCTTCAACCCCCTGAGGGTCTTGGTTTTGCTCTCCAAGAATTTGTAAGCCGCCGCAAATACCAGTTATCCTCACACCAGCCTTCGCGGCGTCTACAATCCTTTGTTCTAAGCCCGATTCCGCTAAAAAGCGCCGACTGGCTTCCACGTGCTTAGTTCCGGGTAAAATAATGGCGTCAAACTGGCTTAAATCTTGCGCTTCTCGCAAGGGAACAACATTCACTCCCGCCTGATAAATTAAAGGGTCAAACTCGTCTAAATTACTGGCATAGGGATACACGATTAGGGCGATATTAGTTACATCAGCTTGCCAAGTGCTGCGGTGGAAAAAGTTATCTTCTTCAGGTAACTGATGCGCAGTCCAAGGAATAACAGCCACAATGGGTATCCCCGTTTTTTGCTCTAGCCAAATATTGGCCTCTTCGAGCAAGGCCTGCTCTCCACGGAACTTATTTAACACAAAGCCTTTTACCTTGGCCTGCTCTGCTTGGCTAAGGCACATCCAGGTTCCCAAAAGATGCGCATAAGCTCCACCACGGTCAATATCGGCGATCAAGTAAACCGAGGCATCGCTGTGCAGCGCCACCTCCATATTTACGATATCACTTTTACGCAAGTTAACTTCAGCAGGGCTTCCCGCCCCTTCTATCACCAATAAGGGAAAGCGTTGTCCTAGCCGAGCAAGGCTCTGAGTCACTGCTGGCCACAACACCGCTTTACGCTGGTGCCAGTCTTTAGCATGCAGCTCATGGCTCACCTTGCCATTAACCACCACTTGGGCACCTTTTTCACTGTGGGGTTTAAGTAATACCGGATTCATATCAGCGCAAGCTGGCTGTTTAGCGGCTATCGCCTGAAGATATTGAGCCCGCCCTATCTCCCCTCCCTCGGGGGTCACGGCGGCGTTATTACTCATATTCTGAGCTTTGAAGGGCGCGACGCTGAACCCTTGATTAGCCAAGTAACGGCACATCAAAGCGCAAACCAGTGATTTTCCAGCATCACTAGTACAGCCCATGAACATCAATGGGCCTTGAAAATTATTGGTTGAATTCATTTAACGTCTTGCATCGGCTAACAAGCTAGCAAGAATATCTCGCCAGGTAACTAAACCCAATAGTTTGTTCTGATTATCGACCACAGGCAGACAACTCACGCCCTTGTCTAACATCAAACTACCGGCATCCTCTATGCTGGTAGACGTGTGGCAAGTTAAGGGCTCTCGCGTCATAACG
Source organism: Agarivorans sp. (assembly GCF_050295395.1). Classification (NCBI taxonomy): domain Bacteria; kingdom Pseudomonadati; phylum Pseudomonadota; class Gammaproteobacteria; order Alteromonadales; family Alteromonadaceae; genus Agarivorans; species Agarivorans sp. The sequence continues at coordinate 3,739 of NZ_JBNKPP010000039.1, read as the reverse complement.
TGGTGCACCCGTTGGCTAAGGGTATTAATATCACGCTGGCTCTCAGCCGCCTTGCCCAAAAAAGGGCTCAATTCGGCTAATAAATCTGTTTCGGTTAGCACGCCCGCCAAGCAATCTTCGTCATCTAATACCACCAGATGGTGAAAATGCACGTTGTCAAAAATATCTTTGATATCGAATAAACGCTGGTCCAATCCCACGGTGACCACCCGAGTTTGCATAATATCCTTAATGATCAAGTGATTCTCCCTACAATAGTGATGAACTGATTATAAACCCAACTAGCGATATTAGTCGTTTAGTTATTGGTAAGTATAGAAATTTTATCTTAGTTACGTACACTAGAGTAGGTCACAAGGTAGAGATTAAATCATGGCTTATCAAATTATTCCGGTTACCCCTTTCCAGCAAAACTGTAGCTTAATCTGGTGTGAAGAGACCAAACAAGCGGCTATTGTTGACCCCGGCGGCGACCCGCAGCTTATTCAATCGGCTGTTACTAACGCCGGTGTAGAGGTCACCAAAATCTTGCTCACTCATGGGCATTTAGATCATGTAGGTGCGGCGAGTATCTTAAAAGAGCGTTATCAAGTGCCGATTCTTGGGCCACATAAAGATGATGAGTTTTGGCTAAGCAAAATGGCCATGCAATGCCAAATGTTTGGCTTTCCTGAAGTAGCCAGCTTTGCGCCAGACCAATGGTTAGAACACGAAGAGCTCATTGATTTAGGTAGTTTGCAATTAGAAGTTCGCCACTGTCCCGGCCACACCCCCGGCCACGTGGTATTCATTGACCACCAACATCAACTGGCGATTGTTGGAGATGTATTATTTAAGGGTTCGATTGGTCGTACCGACTTCCCCAAAGGGGATCACCCTACGTTGATTAATGCCATAAAAACCCAGCTATATACCTTAGACGATAGCTATCGTTTTTTACCGGGGCATGGCGCCATGTCTAGCATTGGTCATGAGAAGCAATTTAATGGCTTTACTCGTTAAAACAAATAGTGGGGCTTTATCTTAAGTCCCCCTTCGTTTCAGCAAAGCTAAGCCCTAAACGCAAAAAACCAGTAGCCTAAGCTACTGGTTTTTTTTAAATTTGGTGCCCGGGGCCGGACTTGAACCGGCACGTCCTTTCAGACGAGGGATTTTAAATCCCTTGTGTCTACCAATTTCACCACCCGGGCAAATTTCACTCCTAGGCTTTCGCTTTGGAACGACGCTTACTTTAATGAATTTGAAGATCAGATCAACTAAAAACTAGCATTTAGCGATCAACTGCCCAATAAAACAACCAGTCAGTATATTTTATCAACAAATTGGCGACGAATTATTCCATCGCCAATCTAAACAGCTTAGCTGTGCTGATGTTTTTCTGAGATCATGTTAGAAATACTTTCTATAACCTGATGACTGGCACTTTCGGCTTTTTCCAAGGTTTTCACTATCGACTCAAGAACTTGATCATCCTCTAGCCAGTTCTGTGATACTAATTTCATAGCTTCTTGAACAGAGTGATGAACAATTTTGTGGTGGGCTTCTAAATGACGATATGAAGACAAATGGCTAAACTCTGAAAATCCTTGTCCCCGATAATACCACTCACCCAAACGGCATTGGGTATGGTCTACTTCAACTGCTTTGGCTTCTTCTCCTTGACCATTATTCTCTAAGGCAATGTAACCATTCTGCATATAAATAATATGATCCAGTTTCACCAGCGAGGCAAAAGAGGCGTCTTTAGCTTGGTTTACTAGAGTGATGGTTTGATTGGAAGAATCCGCTACTTGGGCAAAATTAACATGGAAATTTTCTACCGTCTCACTCACCTGCTGAGTTTGCTGCTCAACTTCTAAGGTATGAGACACCATCTCTTGAATTTGGCTCGTTAGAGACTCAACCACACCGCTGATTTCTGCTGTAGATTTACGGGTTCGGTCTGCCAATAATCTTACTTCATCCGCTACTACAGCAAAGCCACGGCCCACATCACCGGCTCTAGCAGCTTCGATGGCGGCATTAAGCGCCAACAGGTTAGTCTGCTCGGCAATGTCGGTAATCATGCTTACAGTTTCAGAAATACGCGTACTGTCATTACCAAGTTTATTTGCCCGATTTCCCATTTGTGACATACGTGTATTCATATTATCTAAAGCCGCGTTTAAATCATGCACTAAGCTTCGACTCTGTTCGGCCCCGTCTCGGTTCTGACTAGCGATGTTAATCACATCGTCCATTTGCGCGGCCAGCGTAACCAACTCTTGCTGGTTATTTTTCAAGTTAATTAAAAGATTACTGGTATTGGTTTTATGTAAAGCACTGCGTAAACGATTTTGGCGGTCAAACACATGAGCATCGTGCATCGATTGCACCGCAACATTGATGTTTTTCATGGTTTCAGCAAACTCTCCCGGCAAGCCATCATGTAAGCCATTTCGATGAAACTGATGATCAGCGGTTCGCTGAAAGGTATTAGACAACTCTTTAAAATTCGTCTCAACAATGTCTAGCAAGTCATTCAAGGCCCAAGCAACATGCCCCACTTCCCCCATGCCTTTAGTATTAGTAATACGAACATGGATATTACCCTTAGTGGCCTCGTTAATAGCGAAGCGAATTTTATCTAAGACCCTGATAGGATGCTGATGGTCTTGGTAGGCGTACAACGCAAACAGCAGGGCCAAAACCGGTGTGATCGCGTCTACATTGTTGAACCCGTTGAGATAAATATTGTATGCCGATAAGCCAATTGTCATTCCAACAAAGACTATACACAACACAATAAACTTGTGTTTAAGCAATAAAACATTCCTACTTACTTGGCTGGTTCGCATAACGCTTCCTCTTAACGATGCTGTTTATACAAGCTCAGAACAAATTCTTCATAACTTTGTTGATGCTGATTAAAAATAGTGTCCATCAACCAGTTCCAAGAGAACTCTGAGGCTTGGCTCCTATCGACAGTTTTTTCTTGTTCAAGCATCTGAAGGTATATTTTTTCAATATTCGGAATAACTTGTTTAGGTGGAGAGCGGCGTACCGAGTAATAGCCGATAATTTTGCCGTTAACAACATCGGGCGTAACATTAGCAAAAACCCAATAGTAGTCCTTGTCATAGGTATAGTTCTTGATGAAACCAAAAAACTCTCTGCCCGACTTTAGAGTGCTCCACAGGCCATAAAACACGCCTCTGGGCATTGAAGGATGACGAATAATGTTGTGATTTTGCCCTAGCAGATCGAGTTCAGAGTAATTAGCCACACGCATAAAAGTTCGATTGGCATAGGTTAACTTTCCCTGCAAATCTGTTTTGCTAATGATTAACTCGCTTGTTTTAAATGTGATTTCCTTTTCAGCGCCAACAGACATCTCTTCCCTAGCCCCAATTTGATGATATCGACTATATAAATATATGTGTTAATCAATAACCCGCAACAATTGTAAACACTTTGTTAAAAAATTCTGAGTTAATCACGCCATACACCGTCGCTAAAAAGATGAGAAAGCCAAACTATATATAGCGCGAGGCCAACGCTGCGCAGTTCAAAGGAAGCTGCGCGAAACTGACGGGTAGAAACAGTCTTGCTGCAAATAGCAAAGACACAGAGCTTAGTAACAATGACTTGAAGAGTAAGGATTGAAAATAGATTTATTTAAAGGGGCGAATGCTTAAGCTTACAAGGAGCAGGGAATCAACAATGAGATGTAAGTATGGAGGCGGGTCCCGGAGTCGAA
>NZ_JBNKPP010000038.1:0-12185 GCF_050295395.1 Agarivorans sp. | reverse complement strand
CGTGTTCGCTTAAGTCTTGTTTAACTTGTTCCGGGTAAAAGGGCTCACGATAAGGACAGTTGAGATGAATCGGCCCCGCTTGCTGCTGTTGTTGGGCCAAGGCATGGCCTAAGTGGGTGAGCATGGTTTGTGGTGGGCTGGCTAAACTGGGCTCGCTTAATTGCGCTTGATAGACTGGATAGTGGCTAAAAATGCCCTGCTGTTGAATCGCCTGATTGGCTCCCACGCCAATTAACTCGCTGGGGCGGTCGGCACTTAAAATCACCAAGGGCACGCCATTTTGCCTCGCTTCCACCACCGCTGGGTAAAGGTTGGCAACGGCACTGCCAGAGGTGGTAATTACGACCACCGCTTGTTGTTTGGCGCGGGCTAGCCCTAGGGCAAAAAAGCCTAAACCGCGTTCATCAAAATGACAATGGCTGATGCACTTCGGGTGCTGGGCCACCGCTAGGCTTAAGGGGGCTGAACGAGAACCGGGGGCAAGGCAAAAGTGCTTTATACCATGGCGAACACAGTCTTCTATTAGCCATTCGGCCCAAGCGATATTAATGTTTTTAATCAAGCAGTGCGTCCTCATCCACTAATTGCAAAATAGTGGCTATTTTGTGGTTTAGCTCTTGCCACTCTTGGGCAGCTTGCGAGCCCGCCACAATGCCCGCGCCAGCAAAGCTACTGAGTTGCTGGGGGCTGACTAAGGCGCTGCGGATGGCCACCGAAAATTCACTTTGAGCGCCGCTCAGCCAACCTACGGCGCCGGCATACCAGCCGCGGGCATAACCTTCATTTTTAAGAATAAACTCTACCGCAGAAGAACGCGGCAGGCCACCCACCGCTGGGGTTGGGTGCAGAGCTTGCAGCAACGAGCGGTCGGCTAGGGCGGGACTGATGCGCGCCTGAATGCGGCGTTTTAAATGCTGGACTCGGTCTAGTTTCACCAGTTCCAGTTGTTCTAGAGCATTAACATGCAGGCTTAACTCTTGCAGGCGGCGGCTTAAATCTTCTACCACCAATTGGTTTTCCAGTTGATTTTTCGCATCTTCCAGCAACAGTTGGCCCAGCTGCTGGTCTTGTTCCGGGCTGACGCCTCGCGGAGCGGTACCAGCCAGCGCTTCGCTGACCAGTTGGCTGCCTTCGCGTGAATATAAACGCTCTGGGCTGCAACCGAGAAAGCTGTTAATGCCATCAAACTGAAATAGAAAGCTATAACATTTAGGCTCTTTTTGCTGCCATTGTTGCAGCAGAGTAAAGGGGTTAATTTCGCCATTTAATTGAATAGAGGTTTGCCGTGACAAGACTACTTTGGCGGTGTGCTGCTGAAATTCATCACTGGTGACTTCATCAACCAGCTTTTGCCACTGTTGGGCATTGGGTTGATCTTGGCGGCTCAGCGCCTTGGTGGCATTTTCGGGTAAAGGGCGGCTGGGGCGCAGCGCAGCAAAGGCTTGTTTAATGCGCTGATATTCTAATTCGGGTTGTTGCTGGAAGTTGGCGTTAACGAACAGCCGCGTGTATTCACCATCGCAGCGGATCTCAAAGCGCGGAAGAATGAAACGGTGCTGCGGAAAGCTTGGCCACTGGGCGCTTTGTTGGGAAAAGGCGATGCCACCGTAAAAGCGTAATTGGTTATTGCTTTTATCTAGCTGCTCACTCACCGCTTGCAGTTGTTCAAGGTCTAATACCGATTTTGCCGCGCCAATAAAGGCGACTTGCTGGCGGTGTTTGTTCTTCCAATAACCGCGGGTAGTGTGTTGTTGCTGATTTAACCAAGCCAGCAAATCAAGCTTGTTGAGCTGAATACAAGCTTGCTGAAAACCTTGTTGCGGTGCTTGCCGAAGCTGGTCAATTAAGAATTGAAATTGGCTAGCCGATAGTCTCACTTAATCCATTCCTGCGGGAGATTAGCGTTTCAATGTAGCGGTTTTTAGCGCAACATTATAGTTAGATTTGGCTCTGCCTTGATGCTGAGCAATAATAGGCGCTAAGTTGTTATCGTTAATGTTGAATATTACTTTGAAATCATGGCTTCATGCGGCTCGTTTACGAACTCTGCCTTTGGCGAGCGCTTCGATTATTTTGGGTTCGGCTTTGGCCTATGCTCAACAGCAGTTTTTTTGGACGGTACTGGTTTTGGCCTTAGTCACCGCCTTGTTGCTGCAAATTTTATCTAATCTCGCTAACGATTACGGTGATGCTGAAAAGGGTCTCGACGACGATACTCGGCTTGGTCCCCAGCGGGCAATCCAAGCAGGCTTGTTATCGCGCCAGCAGATGCTGCGGGCGATTATTAGCGTGGCGGGCTTATCCATTGTTGCCGGCTTAGCATTACTTAGCGTCAGCTTGGGTAACAATGTTACCGCGTGGTTAGGTTTTATCGGTTTAGGCGGGCTTTCCATCATTGCAGCCATCGCCTATACCATGGGTTCTAAGCCCTACGGCTATCGCGGTTTTGGCGATATTAGCGTATTTATCTTCTTTGGTTTGCTGGGCGTGTTGGGTAGCTATTATCTACATACTCACCAGTTTGACCAGCGGGTGTTGATGCTGGCCGCGGCTAACGGCTTGTTAGCTACCGCGGTGCTAAATATTAATAATCTACGGGATTTTAAACCCGACCAACAAGCTGGCAAGCACACTCTAGCGGTACGTTTAGGCGAATACCGAGCCCGCTGTTACCATTTGGCCTTGGTGTATTCTGCTCTAGTATTGTTTGCGTTGGTGACTTGGTTGCAGGCTCCCCTTAGCTTGGCTTGGTTATTCATCTTGCCTGCGCTGGCCTTAATTAAAGTGAGTCATGCGGTATTTGTGGGTTATCAGGCGCAAGATCTTGACCAACAGCTACAGGCCACAGCAAAGTTGAGCTTTATCATTGCTTTAGTGTTTAGCGCCGGGGTTCAAATTAGCTGGTAGCGAGTAGCCCAGCAGGCTTATTTCGCCGCCATAGACAAAAAGCATTGAGCCAAGTCCTTTAGCTTTGCTAAGGTAGTGACAGAGACTTGGGAGGATCGCCAATGCGCAAGATAGGGAGTGTCTTGTTGCCAGCGTTGCTATGCTCGGTGCCAGTTGCGGCGGCTATTCAGCCGGCAAAATGGTATACCGCAGATGGCGTTGGCATTGTGCCCAGCATCGAAGTGATGGGCTTGTACGATAGCAATTTGACCAACAGGGAAAGCGATCAAATAGCTTCTTGGGGAACCGTAGTTTCCCCGGCCATTAGCGCTATTTCCGAACAACAAAAAAGTGCCTACTATGCCAGTTACCGCCTGATTTGGGGGGACTACGCCGACAGTAGCGCGGATAATTTTGTTGACCATAAGTTCCGTTTAGCCGGTGACTGGAAGTTTAGCGTCAGGCATCGCTTGAATCTGCGTTATGACTTTCAGCGCAACCATGAGCAACGTGGTGAGGGTATATCCTCAGGTGTGGGTGGTTCCATCGACGAACCAGTGCGTTACCGCTTAAATGTGCTGCGTGGTCTCTATGACTTTGGTGCAGCCAGCGCTAGCGCACAAGTTCAGCTAGAGGCCTTGCTGCGGCGTATCGACTATGAAAATTTTCGTGATTTCACTCAATTCCGAGATCGTAATGCCCTGCAAGGCAATGCCCGCTTTTTCTACCGGCTCTCTTCGGCGACGCGAATACTGGCCGAGCTGGGGGCGCTTAGCAGTGACTACCAACAACAGCAGGATGGCGTGGCCAGTCGAGATTTTAACGACCTAGCCGGGTTTGTGGGAGCCGACTGGGAAATCAGTGGAAGAACCAAGGGGCGGGCCAAACTAGGTTGGCAACGGCGTAACTTTGACCAAGGCGAGCGCGAACAATTTAGCGGCTTGAGTTGGTCGCTGGCGGCAGATTGGTCACCACGCAGTTATTCCCATTTCAGTCTAGAGGGGGGGCGCCAAGCCAAAGCGCCAGAGCAAGGCGGAGACGTGATTGACAATAACAAGTTGAGCGTTGACTGGGAGCATTACTGGTTAGAGCGTTTAGCCACTAACCTTACCTTGGCCTACGCGAACGATGACTACGTGGGCCTAGAGCGCAACGACAAAATATACGAAGGGCGAGTGGGTATTCGTTATCAATTTCGCCGCTGGTTAGAAGTGTCCTTATGGCAATTATGGCGCGATAAAGACTCAAACCAGAGCGGGGTGAGTTACGACAAACAAGTCACCAGCTTAAAGATTCGCATGAGTTTATAAGCTAGGCTGAGCCTCCATCACCAAGCCACCAGGGCTGACTACGCTTAGCCCTGGCGAGTCATCGCGCTGTATATTTATCGCGCCGTTTGTGAGATTTCGCTATTGTGGTTTAGTTTTATAGCTCCTATACTCGGCTCTCTTGTCGGAGTGCCGAAAGGCTGAGACCGCGGTTAGCAATAGCTACGTAGTGCGGGATCCGTATAACTTGATCAGGGTAATGCCTGCGCAGGGAACAAGATGAGTAATCCTATCTGTTTACTTTAGTTGCATCGCTTTTTGCTTAATGCAGCAGAGTGTCCGATTACTTTTCCTACATCCGACAAGCCTCATTGTTAAATTTTATTAAGAGGCCAGTCATGTCAAGACGCGAAAATCGAGCTGCAGCAGAGCAATACATCAATAATCTGCAAGGCCAACCCTTTCCTAATTCAGAAAAAATCTACGTTCAAGGTAGCCGAGACGATATTCAAGTGGCGATGCGCCAAATTAATCTCTCCGACAGCTTGGTCGGCGGCACCAAAGAGCAACCTAAATTTGAAGCCAACGAGCCGGTACGAGTATATGACTCTTCGGGCATTTACAGCGACGAGCAGGCCGAGCTAGACGTACATAAGGGCTTACCGCAGTTGCGTAAGGCTTGGATTGACGAGCGCGGCGATACCGAAGAACTCAGCGGCTTAAGTTCTAAGTTCTCTCAGCAGCGTCTTGCCGATGAAGGCTTGGACCATATTCGTTTTGAAAACCTGCCAACCCCACGTAAGGCCAAGCTCGGAAAAACTGTTACTCAGTTGCACTATGCTCGCCAAGGCATTGTGACGCCAGAAATGGAATACATTGCGATCCGTGAAAACATGGGCCGCGAAAAAATCCGCCAAGACTTGCTGGATCAGCAACAACCCGGTCACTCCTTTGGTGCGGCCTTGCCTGAGTACATTACCCCAGAATTTGTGCGTGACGAAGTGGCGCGCGGCCGAGCGATTATTCCGGCCAACATTAACCACGCTGAAGCCGAGCCGATGATCATTGGCCGTAACTTCTTGGTGAAGGTAAACGCCAATATCGGTAACTCGGCAGTCACCTCGTCGATTGAAGAAGAAGTTGAAAAGCTGGTTTGGGCGACTCGTTGGGGCGCGGATACGGTGATGGACTTATCCACTGGCCGTTATATTCACGAAACCCGCGAATGGGTGATTCGTAACTCGCCGGTGCCAATTGGTACGGTGCCCATTTATCAGGCCCTAGAAAAAGTCAACGGCATTGCTGAAGATCTCACTTGGGAAGTGTTTCGCGACACCCTGATTGAGCAAGCCGAGCAAGGGGTGGACTATTTCACCATTCATGCAGGGGTATTACTGCGTTATGTGCCTATGACGGCCAAACGGGTGACCGGCATTGTGTCGCGTGGTGGTTCGATTATGGCTAAGTGGTGTTTGGCCCATCACCAAGAAAGCTTCCTCTACGAGCATTTCCGCGATATTTGTGAAATTTGTGCCGCCTATGATGTATCGCTATCCTTGGGTGATGGCATGCGTCCTGGGTCGATTGCCGATGCCAACGATGAAGCGCAGTTTGCCGAATTGGAAACCCTGGGCGAGCTGACCAAGGTTGCTTGGGAATACGATGTACAGGTGATCATCGAAGGCCCTGGTCACGTGCCGATGCAAATGATCAAAGAGAACATGGAGAAGCAGCTAGAAGAGTGTCATGAAGCGCCGTTCTACACCCTTGGCCCGCTAATTACCGATATTTCTCCTGGTTACGACCACTTCTCTTCGGGGATTGGTGCGGCGATGATCGGCTGGTTTGGTTGCGCCATGCTGTGTTACGTCACCCCTAAAGAACATCTTGGTTTACCTAATAAAGATGATGTTAAACAAGGTCTTATTGCCTATAAAATTGCTGCTCATGCGGCCGATTTAGCCAAAGGCCACAGTGGCGCGCAAATTCGCGATAACGCCATGAGCAAGGCGCGTTTCGAATTCCGTTGGGAAGATCAATTCAACTTAGCCCTAGACCCAGATACCGCGCGTGCTTATCACGACGAAACCCTGCCGCAAGATTCAGCCAAGGTGGCGCATTTCTGCTCGATGTGTGGGCCGAAGTTCTGCTCGATGAAGATTTCTCAGGAAGTACGCGATTACGCCAATGACCTTGAAATTAAGTTGTTAGACGAGCCGCTAGCTGACTTGAGCTACGTAGCCGAAGGCATGGCGGAAAAGTCTGCCGAGTTTAGAGGCAAGGGCGCAGAAATTTATCACTCACCGCTACGCGCCGAGACCGCCGATGAACAATAAGTTTGTCGAGCAGCCCAGCCTGCGGCCGCAAATTTGGAGTATCGCCGGCAGCGATAGCTGCGGTGGTGCGGGTTTGCAGGCCGATTTACTGACCGCCCACGATTTAGCGGTGGACTGCGCCACAGCGGTGACCGCGATTACCGCGCAAAACATTCAAGGGGTGAGGGCGATACAGGCCTCGTCGGTGGAACTGTTAGCCGCCCAACTAGATGCCTTAGCCGAAACTAACCCGGCCAAGGTGATCAAAATTGGCATGTTGGGCAGCGCCGAGTTAGTGCAGCTGGTGGCAGATAAAATTGCCGGCTACAAGGCCAACTGGGCAGAACCGCCACTGGTGATTTGTGACCCAGTGCTGGTGGCCAGCTCCGGTGCTAGTTTAGCGCTAGAGGGAGTGATTGCTGCCTTGCCTGCTTTGTTTGCGCAAACCGATGTAGTGACGCCTAATGCCAGTGAGCTAGCCAGTTTAACCGGCATCGAGCTAAGCAGCGTGGCGGCGCTCAAGCAGGCTTGTCAGCAGCTGTTAGCGTTAGGGGTAAAAGCGGTGTGGGCTAAGGGCGGTCACAGTGAGATTACCCCAGACTTAGCGGTGGACTATTACAGCGACGGGCAGCGCGAGATTTTGCTATCCAGCCCTCGCTTAGATGCGCCGCACACTCACGGTACTGGCTGCACGTTGGCCTCGGCCTTGGCTTCGGCGCTAGCGCACGATTTTGCCATGGAAGATGCCTTGGTATTAGCCAAGGCCTATGTGTTTCAAGGGCTGAAACAGCTACAGGGGCGGGGCAACCTAGCTCACCTTGGCTGGCCGCAGCAGCGTAGTGATTTTCCGCGTGTGGAGTCGGCGCAAACCGCGCTAGGCCAATTGTTTGGTTTAGGCGAATCTTGGCCAGAAGCGGTGCCCTTTGCTCGCTGTGATACCAATCAGCTGGGTATTTACCCGGTGGTAGACAGCCTAGAGTGGATAGCGCGTTTGCTTAAATTAGGCGTGAAAACTCTGCAACTGCGGATCAAAGATAAAGCCGACAGTGAAGTGGAGGCCGATATTCAAGCCGCGATTGCACTGGGTCGGGATTATCAGGCGCGGCTGTTTATTAACGACTATTGGCAATTAGCGGTGAAACATGGCGCTTACGGGGTGCACTTGGGTCAAGAGGATCTAGAGGTAGCCGACTTAAGCGCCATTGCTGCGGCGGGTTTGCGCTTAGGTATTAGCACTCACGGTTATTTTGAATTGCTACGTGCCAGCCAGTTGCAACCCAGTTATATTGCTCTTGGGCATATTTTCCCCACTACCACCAAACAAATGCCGTCCAAGCCGCAGGGCTTGGCCAAGCTAAGCCGCTATGCGGCGTTAATGCAAGACTACCCCTTGGTAGCCATTGGCGGCATTGATCTGGAGCGCGCCAAGCAAGTATGGCAGTGTGGGGTAGGCAGTGTGGCGGTGGTACGAGCGATTACCGAAGCCAGTGATCCCGTTATTGCGCTAGCGGCGCTGCAGGCCATTGTTGAGCAGCCAATCGAGTAAAGGAAACACTATGAGTCAAAGCACATCCAAACCAGCAGCATTAAGCGATCAGGAATGCCTGCGCTACAGCCGTCACCTGTTACTCAAAGAGCTGGGTGAGGCGGGGCAGTTGAAACTGAAAAACGCTCAGGTCTTGCTAGTGGGGATGGGGGGCTTAGGCGCACCGGCGGCGCTGTATTTAGCCGCCGCAGGAGTAGGTAAATTGGTGATCGCCGATTTTGACCAGCTTGAGAGTTCTAACTTGCAGCGCCAGGTGTTATACCGCGAAGCCGATATTGAACAGCCTAAGGTAGTGGCCGCAAAACAGCAGTTACAGGCACTTAATTCCGCCGTGCAAGTACGTACCGTGCAGCGAAAAATGGATGCGATGCTGTTAGCGATGGAAGTGGCGCAGGCCGATGTGGTGCTCGATTGCAGCGACAATATCGCCACCCGTTATGCGGTGAATAAAGCCTGTGTCGAGGCCAAGGTGCCCTTGGTCAGTGGCGCCGCGGTGGCCTTTGATGGTCAGCTAATGGTATTTGACTTTCGCCAGCAGCCTCAGGGCTGTTATCACTGCCTGTTTCCTGATGCCAGTGAGCAACAGCTTAACTGCAGCAACGCTGGGATTTTAGGCCCGGTGGTGGGCACCATTGGCAGCCTACAGGCCTTAGAAACGCTGAAACTGCTGGCCGATATTCCCTCTGCTCAAGTGGGCCGTTTTTCCAGCTTTGATGCGCATAGTCTGGAGTGGTTCCATCTTAAGGTGAATGCCGATAGTGCCTGCCCAGTATGTGGAGAAGAGAAACAAGCATCATGATTACTATCGAATTTAATGGTGAGCGCCTAGAGCTTGCAGCCGCGCTCACTCTGCAACAGCTGCTAGAGCAGCAACAACACAACCCCAACGGCATCGCTGTGGTAGTAAACGGCAACATCGTTAGCCGCAGTGACTGGGCCAATACGCCGCTCAGCGAGCAGGCGAAAGTCAAAGTTTTTCGCGCGATTGCCGGCGGCTAGGAGAAGTAAAGATGTTAAGCATTGCAGATAAAAGTTTTACCAGTCGTTTGTTTACTGGAACCGGCAAATTTGCTACTTCCGAGTTAATGAGCCAAAGCATTCAAGCCAGTGGTAGCCAGTTGGTCACCATGGCGATGAAGCGTGTCGATGTGCAAGACCAAGACGACGATATACTTGCGCCCTTGGTTAAAGCCGGGGTGAATTTATTGCCCAATACTTCCGGTGCGCGTAATGCCGAGGAAGCGATATTTGCCGCCCAGTTAGCGCGTGAGGCGCTGAGCACCAACTGGGTAAAATTGGAAATCCACCCCGATCCCAAATATCTCATGCCAGATCCGATTGAAACACTAAAGGCCGCCGCCACTTTGGTGGAACAGGGCTTTGTGGTATTGCCTTACGTGCATGCCGATCCGGTGCTGTGTAAGCGCTTAGAAGATCTAGGCTGCGCAGCGGTGATGCCGCTAGGAGCGCCAATTGGCAGCAACAAAGGTTTACGTAGCCGCGATTTTCTAGAAATCATCATCGAGCAAGCTCGGGTACCGGTGGTGGTGGATGCTGGCATCGGCGCACCTTCGGATGCCGCCTTGGCGATGGAGCTAGGGGCAGATGCGGTATTGGTTAATACCGCGATGGCGGTGGCCAAAGATCCGGTGGCCATGGCTAAAGCCTTTGCCCAAGCGGTTGAAGCAGGACGCAGTGCCTACTTGGCCGGTTTAGGTGGGCAGTTACAGCAGGCGGAGGCGTCGAGCCCTTTAACTGCCTTTCTGGATGATTGATAAGGAGCTGGCATGAGTTTTTCGGAGCTATTGGCGCAGTATGATTGCGCCGAGGTACATCTGGCGATTAACAGTAAGTCGGCGGCCGATGTAGAGCGGGCGTTGGCCAAAGATAAGTTAGACTTGGACGACTTTCAAGCCTTAATTTCGCCAGCCGCAGAGCCCTATTTGGAGCAAATGGCGCAGCGCAGCCAGCGTATTACTCAACAGCGTTTTGGCAAAAACCAGCAGTTTTATATTCCACTGTATTTAAGCAATATGTGCAGTAATGTGTGTGATTATTGCGGTTTTTCTATGGGCAACAAAATTCGCCGAGTGACCTTGGACGAAGCCGCCATCGACGCCGAATTAGCAGCAATTAAACAACTTGGCTTTGATCATATTCTGCTGGTGACCGGAGAGTCGGAACGGCTGACCGGCATGACTTATTTTCGTAAGGTTCTGCCACGGGTAAAAGCGCTATTTAACCATGTTTCCATGGAAGTACAGCCTTTGGAGCAGGCCGAATATGAAGAGTTGATTAGCTTGGGTGTTGATGCGGTGATGGTTTATCAAGAAACCTATAACCGTCGTCGTTATGCCGAAGTGCATCATAAGGGCAAAAAGTGCGATTTTGATTTCCGTTTGGCCACGCCGGAGCGTTTAGGTGAAGCCGGGATCCGCAAAATTGGTATTGGCGCCTTAATTGGGCTGGATGAATGGCGCAGCGACTGCTTTTTTGCCGCCGCCCACTTACAGTATTTAGAACGCCGTTATTGGCGGAGTAAATTTTCCATTTCATTTCCGCGCTTACGCCCCTGTGAAGGCAGTTTTCAACCCAAATCTTTGATGACAGATAAGCAGTTAGTACAGCTAATTTGTGCTTATCGCTTATTTAATCACGATGTTGAGTTGTCGCTGTCGACCCGCGAATCGGAGCATTTTCGCAATCACGCCATTCCACTGGGCATTACCAGCATGAGCGCTTTTTCTAGCACTCAGCCCGGCGGTTATGCCGACTCTGCTGTTGAGGCGTTGGAGCAGTTTGAAATTAGCGACGATAGGCGCCCTGAAGAGGTGGCCGCTGCGGTACGTAAGGCCGGTTACCAAGTGGTGTGGAAAGACTGGGACAGGGTGATGGGCTAACTTGCTTTGGTTGGGCTCGACTAGATTTAGCTAAAATCAAAAAAATCGTGTTAGGCTAGGTGGCCAAAGCGCTGCGGCGCTAAATAGCGATAATTGAAGAGGTGAACGATGTTGAAAAACCTATTGCTGGTATTCACGTTGCTGATGGCCAGCCATGCGGCGATGGCCGAGAAGCAAGTGGTAGGCGCCGCCGAATATGTCAAAGTACTGGAAGCCGATTTGGCTTTTTTGAGTCGAGTGGATACCGGAGCCAGCAGTACCTCATTACATGCGGTGGATATGCATGTACTCGACGGGATAAACATCAATCCCGCAGACTACAGCGAGGCTGAGCAAAAGTCGGTGGTGCGGCCGAAGATGCGCAGCAATATTGGTAAGTACCTGCAATTTACTACCGAAAACGAGCAAGGCGAGCGACATCTTGGCAAGGCCAAAATTACCGATGTGGTGGCAGTGCGTAATTCGCAAGGTTTAGAGGTGCGTTATAAAGTGGCGCTGGCGGTAGCATGGCAGGGGCAGGCCAAAACCGTAGAAGTGAACCTGCGTAACCGCAGTAAAATGCACTATAAAATGCTGCTGGGGCGCAACTGGTTGGAAGGCGACTACTTAGTGGATGTAGAGCGCAATAAAAACTTAAAGTAGCTTAGGTTTTGAGTTTGAGAGAAAAGGGGCGAAGGCCCCTTTTTTGTTACGGTGTTATTCACTTGCTCTAGTCTGTTTAGCGACTTTACGCTTATAGCGCTTGGTATTGCCGCACAAAGCGGGCAAAGCGCGGTTTCCCCTTGCTGGTCAGCCCGTTATAACGGTAGTGCACCATGCTGCCTATGGCGGGTGGTTTAGCGCGCTGCTGTTCGGTTAGACCGCTGCCCAGTTTAAATAGCCGTCCTTGAGCATCTTTAACCACTAGGGCACCGACCACGTTTTGGTATTTGCCTTGTCCGGGGCTGTAGCCGACGACCTCGGCCTCGCCATCTTGATAGCTTTTATACTTAATCAAGGCTTTACTGCGTGTTGCCAGATAGAGCGCGTCGGGATCGCGCAACATCAGCCCTTCACCTCCTTGTTTGCTCAGCTCGTCTAATTGGTGTGTTAATTCTGCTGGCCCAGAGTAAGGGTGGTAAACCGGTAGCTGCAAAAACGGCTTACCCTCTACTAGCTGTTGCAAGCGTTGATAACGCTGGCGATAACTGCCTGCAGCATCGGGTAAGTCAAATACTATAAATTGCAGAGCTTGCCATTGCTCTGCAGAGGGGTTTTGCTGTTGGATTAA
>NZ_JBNKPP010000037.1:0-21784 GCF_050295395.1 Agarivorans sp. | reverse complement strand
ACCATAATCACCATGTGCCACTTTGACACGACTGGAGATATTATTATGGCGACTACCTTGCCTCGCATCACCGCTAGAGTTGATGTTGATACACAAGATTTACTGACAAAGGCTGCCGCAATTGCTGGCATGTCGAGCATTAACTCATTTGTGCTAAATGCTGCCATTGAAAAAGCGAAACAAGTCATTGAACGTGAGCAGGCTTTAAAACTGAGCCAAGCTGACACTATGTTACTAATGGAAGCTTTAGACCGCCCAGCAACACCGAACACAAAACTTAAAGCCGCTGCTGAACGCTACGAGAATAAAGCCCAATAATGAAAACGGTACTTCTAGATAAAGCGAAACACGATAGAAACCGATTCAACTGTGGTATTCAGTCTCTCAATAATTACTTAAAAATAATGGCGGGCCAGCAAGCAAAGAAAGACAACACCAGAACCTTTGTTCTAGAAGATGATAACGACAACTCACATATCATCGGCTTTTACACCCTCACAATGGCCCCCATTGACTTAAAAACATTGCCCGATAAGTTGCAAAAGAAGCACCAACCATCAACGTCAGGAGGGTTGATCGCTCGTTTGGCTGTGGATGAACGATATAAAGGAAAAGGTTTTGGCGAGTGGTTGCTTATTGACGCGCTTCACAAGTTATTAGCAGCCAGTGATAGCGTCGCATTCCCCGTGGTTATTGTTGATGCCAAAGACGGCGCAATAGATTTTTATGAACGCTATGGCTTTCAAGCATTTCAAGATACTAAAAATAAGCTGTTTATTACCATTGCGGATGTTAGAGCGAGTTTTAAGTAACGCTTAGCTTAGCGGTGAGCGACGAAGGAATAAATCCTAGGCCCGTCGCGAAGCGGTAAATTTAAGTACGTACTGCTTCAGCGTTTTGTTACAAATCTTTAGAATATAGGTGAACGTAATCATAGTGGCTGTCAGTTCCCTTATCTTCCCAACCATGCTTTTCATAGTATTGCCTGGCCCTGATGTTTTGTGGTGTAACCCTAAGTGTTGCAGTTTGGCAATCATGTGAGCGCAGAATATCTACAACATGCTCGTGAAGATTTGACGAATAACCTTGCCCCCTAAATTCGGGGCGTAGATAAAACAAATTAACATGGCCATGGCGTTCTCTATAAGCGAACTCAAGCTGCCCAATCAATTCGTCTCGCAACCAAATATGCCAAAGCCCGTCAGGAAATAGCTCAGCATGCTTTTTCAAAGAATCACGGTACAAATCCTCATTCCAGTATTGCATCCATTCATCCGAATTAGGAAAGCTGGCGGCATAGGAATCTTTTCGAAACTCTATACATTTATCAATATTATCTATGTTTATTTTCGTATATCTGAGCATATGATTTGTAACGCCCCGTTAAGTAGTGAGCAACGCTACCACGACACTCAATCATTACACTGTAAACACAAAAGCCAATTCAAACCAAAACCGCCGAGCGTTGCGAATCCGTCTTAAAGCGTTTGTTAACAGTATGCTTTTACCTTACTCATCAACAATTACATGAATATCTATAGAGGAGCTAAGTATAGACTTTTTGCGTCGATATTCGTTGATAGCATGATTGCTATTGGTTTTATCTTTCGGAGGTACTGGTATCTCTGGTAATTCTTGAACCAAATATTTGCACTCTTTAGCGACTAAGTTGCGATCATCTAAGTCACAGATATTATCCATTAGCTTTGATAATTCATCTTGAACATCATCGATTTTTTCAACAATGTCGGAAGCAAGCATAGCGCCTTTTGCACCACTTTTAATCCTTTCTAGCTGATTCAATACCTTATGAACAGAGCCAATTATTCCAGTCCTAGCCTCAACCCGAATTACATCATGGTGTTTTGCTTTGGTTTGATACAAAGACTCCGATATGATTGCATCTGACAACCACTTTGAATCCGAATAGAGCAATTGAAGACCTTCTCTAAAGTCTTTGTATGAGCTAATGCCTTGTAGTAGAAGCATTAATGTACCAATAACCGTTACTCGTGTTTTAATCGACCCATCTTCAAACTCAATATTGATATCAAGCCCTTCAGATAAGAAAAACTCTGTACGACTTAACGCAAAAGCTCTTATGCTTTCTTTGAACGCTTCAAGCTGTTCTTCAGTTTCTATTCCCGCTGGCTCAACGTGAATATACGCCTGACTAAGAATGTTTTTATTTATGTAATCAGCCACGAAAATCCCTCAATACTGTTAACATTTTATTATTGCGACCTTGCAAGCTTAGCCGACCTTACAAGGTAGGAACGGACTTGTCTCGCCGAACCAGCAAGTATCAAGAAAATATTGAGCAATCATACAGTAAGCAGCCTAAAAAAATCAGGACCAGTTAGAGCCTACTGACTTTGGTAGTTAAGATTACGCTTGAAACAAGTTGGAGGCTTGGTTCTAAACAAAGCATCGCTTTGTAAGCTTGGACATAGGATTTAAGAAGATGCAGGCTGACTTCTCTTTATAAGCCCGCAATAAAGAGCTTTCGCCTACGGCGACGTCATTTTTCTTTTGCGAGAAAAGAAAAACGAAGCAAAAAGAAAGCTCGCCCCACATTATCTTCATCCTGCGCGGCTTGGTTCCAAGCGCGCCTGCGCAACTCGCTTCGCTCAAACAGTGCTCGGCTTGATCGCTTGTCATCGGCGCTGCTCGGCGATAATGAAGGGATTGAAAAGCACTGACGTTAAGTATTTGCCTATTTCAAAGTCATTATCGATCTTTAAACTAGCAAGACTTATGACGTTGCCCTCAGGGGTGGAATTATCCCAATAGATCAATACAAAAACCAATAATAACAACGAAGCCAACGGCCTAATAAAACAACCTCAGCAAACTCCTTTTCGGCAAAAAACCTTTCATACTCTCGATAGTCAAGATTGCGCATTTTTAACCCCATCATATCCGCCGAGTAACGCAAGTGAACAAGGGATCTAAGTTGAAGTCTGTTTGAGCGTAGCGAGTTACTTCAACGCCCTTGTGAATGCGGAACGCAGGATGAAGGAGATGCTTGGGTGGCCTTTCTTTTGTATACTTTTCTTTGGCCAGCAAAGAAAAGTATATCGCCGTCAGGGCGAAATCATCACTAACAACTCAATATAAAACCAAATGATAAAAACGAAGCTAACCCCCCTTACGACACGAGAGAGCCAAGTTTAAGGCACATACAACTCAACATCACTATCTAAGTCCATAGCATAACCCGCCGCGATACCTTCAACTTCGTTAGCTTTTACCTGCATTTCGCCGCTAATCCACACTACTTACCAGGGTTATACATGACTAATTCCCTTGGGGTAAGCGACTTGAATAATCTGGTTGGGTGGCTAGCGGCTTAGAGTGAGTTTATACCTTGAAATTGGCTATGCTGGCCTGAATTAGGCGGCTTAACTCTCCCACTTTGTGGGCTTGTTCGGCGGTGTGTTCGGTGCCTTGTAAACTACGTTGCGCCGCGGACTCAATGCCTTTCATCTCTGCTACCACCGTATCTGAAGTACTCAGCTGAGTATCGCAAGCACTGCTCACGTCATCCAATAACTGAGTAATATTACTCACCAAGTGGTGGGTTTGCTGAACCGACTGCTGCATTTCAGACATTAGCTCAAAACTGGCACTGGCCTGCTGCTTGCCTTGTTGCATTTGCGCTTCTGTTTTCTCTGCACCACTCACTAAATCCGCCATCATTTGCTCGATTTGCTCGGTGGAATCTTGGGTTTTCTTGGCTAAATTACGCACCTCATCGGCTACCACCGCAAAACCTCGGCCATGGTCGCCGGCTCGCGCTGCCTCAATAGCAGCATTCAAAGCTAATAAATTGGTTTGCTCGGCAATGCTGTTAATCACATCCAAAATTTTGCTGGCTTCTTGGCTGTTTTGCGCTAACTCTCGCATGTCTTCCGAAGCGCCATCCACCTGAGTCACCAAGTGCTCGATCTGTGAGGTAGCCGCTTGGGTTAACTGCCGCCCCTGTAAAGAGGCCTGGTCAATAGCCCCAGCAGACTGATCGGCGGTGCGTACATGCTCGGCGACACTGCTAAAGCCTTGAGCAAGCTGTCCCACGTGCTCACTTACCGTGGCCACTGCATGTTGCTGCTCTCCAACCTGTTGCTGTGAGTCTTGGGCTAAATCATTCAACTGCTGCGCAGCAAAGCTCAGCCGTTCCACATTCTGGTTAATGCTGCTAACGGTGGACTGCAACAAGTCGATAAATTGATTAAAGGCCAGCGCCAATTGAGCTATCTCGTCCTTGCCTTTAACACTTAAGCGCTGGGTTAGATCACCGTCTCCTTGCGCTATCGCCTGCATCGCTTGCACCATGGTCACCACTGGTTGACGAATTAAACGGGTGATTACCCAGCTCATCAACAAGGCAATAACAACAATGGAAAGGCCAAAAGCTAAGTTTGTCCAAGCGGTATTCTGCAAGTGTTGATTAATTTCTCGACTGGAAGAGCTTAATACCTGCCACTGGTTTTGCTGGCTAGAGGTAGCCGCCGTCACCACCTGTTCAGCGGCGGGTTCGAGCAAGTCATTCATCAGCCCTTGTTGCTGTTGCAGCAATTCAAATAGACGACTCGCGGCTTGGGTAAACAGTTCAAGCTGCTCGGCGACTTGATTAATCCACACTTGGTGAAACTCACGATTTAAGCCTGTTTGTAGATCAAGTAGGTCATTTTGTGCACCAAACAGTTGTAAGTAAAATTGATCCTTACTGCGGGGTTCGGCACGTTTTAGATGGCGCATCAGCGCTAAAGAAGCGGCCTGCACATGATTAGCTAAACTCACCGTTAATGCCGGTAAACTGCCCGCATTGGCAAGATCAAGCGTGGCATGAATATCGGCACTTTTAGCTAAAATTTGTGGCACATATTGGCCCAAAACGGCACTTTCTAAACGGCTTAACTCGGCTAAACTCGGTACTAGGTCATCAATAAAGTGTTGATCGAGGGCTTGGCTATTATCACTGATTTGCTGGGCGTTCTCGAAATACCTTAAATGGGAACTACTATTGAATTGTTTGGCCTGTTCAGCCAATTGACGATAGTTTTCTAACAATTGCGGCTCTTCAGTTTGTCGGTATTGTGCTTGCACCACCAAACGCTGTAGCGCATTTACCGACAGCGCCCCCGCCAAGCGGGCTCGCGGTTCGATAGTTTCTGAAAAATCGGCTGTTTGTTGTTCTACAGAGTTTAACGAGTGCTGCCCTCGCCACAACATAACAGCCAGCAATAGCACTATGCCCAGCGGGATTAAGGCGATTTTTTGGCTTAAGCTAAGTTTATCCATCATAAGGCTGGCTCCCCTAAGATCATTAGCAAACCGTTACGCAGTTTTAGCGCCTCAGCATAGGCTTGATTGGCATCACTAAACTGTAGCCCGCCGTCTACTTGGCTATCTTGCTCTAATTGTAATTTGGTTTTAAGTCGATGTAGTTCTGCTTTTAAAGTGACGCTTGAATCCACCACTTGATATGAACTGGAGTCCCCCACAGGTAGCCTGCCCGGCTCACTGGGTTCTACCTCTAACTGGCGCAACAAACGCTGAAATAGATACAGGCTTTGAAACAGCATGATGTTGACATCACTCATCTCACGCCCAGTAATGCCTGTTACGGAATGAAACTGCAGTGGTCGTTGGCTAGCCTTACTCACTAGCAATAAATCTTGTTCAATCTGCTGTAGGTTTCTGGCTAACACCTGTTGATCCTCGCGCTCCAGTAGCCCTTCTAGCAACAGCTCTATCACCACCAACTGCTGATACACATCATTTACCGACTTTCCTAAAGGTAATTCCGCCTGCACAGGCTGGTTGATGCCTAAGCCTTGCGCCACCGAAGCAAGCTGCTGTGATAACTGCTGCAAATAAGGCATAACATTACGCGGGCGCATGACTCGGTAGGGAATGTTAGCCACCTCACTAGGCTGTATACCATGTTGTGTTTGTAAATTGGCAGCCAACTGGTTTAGTTGTTGAGCCTTAAAAACTAAATGAATGGCTAGCTTGTCAGCAAAAATTGGAGCTTGCAGCGTTAAAGTAGCTTGTTGCTGGTGCTGGCGAATCGCTTGTAATTGTTGCTGAATCTCTTGGCTGGTTTGGTAAAGGTGGTTATTGTTGACTATTGCCGCCCAGCTAAAAGGGCTAAACAGCAGCATCAGCATTACCATCATAGTGGGGAAACGTTTAGTTAAGGCTTGCGTGTTCACAGTTAATTCTAATCCTTGAATAGGGTTTTAACCCTTGTTATATGCTTCGACTAGGCAGACTTAATATTATCTACCAAGCATAGGAAGCTTTTCAGAATAACGCCAAGCAAAAACCACGCCGTAAAATCGCGCAAAATGTCAAAAGAGTAGAATAAATCTCGATTAATAAGAGGGGAGTTGAAATAAACGGGCTGCGTTGTCGGCGACTTGCCGAGTTAAGTCTGTTAAAGGCTGCTGACGTAACTCGGCGACACGCTGGTAAATATGCCCTAAATAACAGGGTTCGTTACGCCGGCTCTTTGGTTTAGGCCGCAGATCGCGCGGTAATAGATAGGGTGCGTCGGTTTCTAACAGCAGTCGCTGAGATGGAATTTCTCGCACCCGCTGCTGTAAGTCTAGGCCACGGCGCTCGTCACACACCCAACCAGTAATGCCGATGTACAAATCCAGATCTAAACAGGCTTTCAGGGCTTGTTGGTCACTGGTAAAACAGTGCAGCACCGCACCAGGTAGCTTATCGCGCCAACGCTTCACTATGTCGATGAAGGCCTGATGAGCATCACGCTCGTGCATCACCACCGGCATATTCAGCTCGGCGGCTAAGGCCAGCTGAGCTTCAAAAATCGCCAGCTGCTGCGGCCGTGGGGAGAAGTCTCGATTAAAATCTAAACCGCATTCCCCTACTGCCACCACCTGCGTTTGGGCTAACAAGGGTTTTAGCTGGTTAATATCATCCACGCAAAGCGATTTAGCATTGTGAGGATGCACACCGGCGGTAGCGTAACAAAGCTTGGGCCACTGGGCGGCTAAGTCACACACTTGTTGACTCTCGGCTAAGTCACTGGCTAGCAGCAACATGCCGTTCACACCAGCCTCTTGGGCACGTTGCAACACCTTCTCACGGTCTTTATCAAACTGCGAGCTGGTCAGATTAAGGGCGATATCAAACATAGGGCGCTTAAGCTTCGCTGCTTTGTTGGTCGTCTTTGCTTACATAAAAACGCGCAAAAAACAGCCCTACCTCAAACAGCAACCACATAGGCAAGGCCAGCAGAGTTTGCGAAATCACATCGGGAGGGGTGAGTAACATGCCTACCACAAAGGCCCCAACAATCACATAAGGGCGTTTAGCCCGCAGCTGTTTAGCTGAGGTAGCCCCCGACCAGCAGAGTAATACCGTGGCAATCGGGATCTCAAAGGCCAGGCCAAAGGCAAAAAATAGCTTCAGCACAAAATCCAGATAGTTAGAAATATCGGTGGCTATGGTGACCCCTTCCGGCGCAACTGCGGTAAAGAAGGCAAAGGCCAGTGGAAATACCACAAAATAGGCAAAGGCCACTCCGGCGTAAAACAAAAACCCTGAACCAAATACCAATGGAATGAGCAATTTACGCTCATGTTGATACAAACCTGGTGCAATAAAGCCCCAAGCTTGTGCCAATAAGTAAGGCATGGCTAAAAAGATCGATGCTACTAGGGTTAATTTAATTGGGGTAAAAAACGGCGCCGCTACGTCGGTGGCAATCATGCTGGCATTTTCGGGTAGCACACTTAGCAAGGGCTCTGCTAAAGCCGAATAGATGTCGTTGGCAAAGTACACCAAACCCAGAAAAATCAGCAAGCAGGCCAATACACTGCGTAACAGTCGATTGCGCAACTCAACTAAATGTTCAATTAGCGGCTGCGCGCTGGCGTTAGCGTCTTCACTCATGATTTATCTTCTTGGCGGGTTTTAAGGTTGCTATCAACTTCATCAGATGCGGGCGCATCACTGACTGATGGCTTATCAGAATAAGGGCGATTAACCGAATCAGCACGCGCTTTTAAAGTCTCAAACGAGTCTTTCAAATCGCCATTAAGCGTTTCTAAACCCTGCTGTTCGGCCTTTTTTAAGTTACGATGAAGCTCGTCAAGTTCAAGCTCTTGCTTTAGTTCATCGGTGACCGATGATACCGAGCTCTTCACTTTTCGCACCACTGCCATCACGCTGCGAATAGCACCCGGCAAGCGCTCTGGCCCCAGTACCACCAAGCCCATTACCGAGATTAAAATGAGCTCCCAAAAACCGATATCAAACATGCTTAGCCTTGTTGGTCTTTGCTTTTAGTGTTTTCTTTCGCGTCTTCGCTTTGTTCTTTGTTTTGGGCTAATTGCTCGGGGCTAGACGGTTCATTTTTCTTAGCCTCTTCTTCACTCATGGCATTTTTGAAGCCCTTAACCGCAGAACCTAAATCACCGCCAATATTGCGCAATTTTTTAGTGCCAAATAACAACACCACAATGACCGCAACAATCAACAGCTGCCAAATACTAATTCCACCCATTTATTTTTCCTTTTTCCATTCAACGAGCCACTTGGCTCACACGACTATTTTAGTTGCCACCAGCTACTCAAACCAATGACTACGCTACTTAGCGCTAAGGCCAAGGCCACCAGCGGAAGACTGGGGTACAGTAAAGCTGCAGAAATTAAACTAGAGCCGGCTCCCAGTGCTAGCAGTAAACTCCGCTGGCGTTGTTTCTGTTGCAGCAAATATTGGGCCGTAAATTTCTGAAACTTCAGTTGTTGTTGCTTGGCCAACTGCAAATTATCATAAACCAACTCAGGCAAATGCGGCAGCGTTTCTAACCAGTAAGGCGCTTTTTCTTTCAAGGCTTTAAATACTGCCTCTGGCCCCACTTGCTTGCGCATCCAACGTTCTAGGAATGGTTTTGCGGTGGCCCATAAATCCAGCTCAGGATAAAGCTGTCGACCCAAGCCTTCAACATACAATAGCGTTTTTTGTAGCAACACAAGTTGTGGCTGCACTTCCATGTTGAAGCGTCGAGCAGTGTTAAATAAATTCAACAATACATGGCCAAAGGAAATCTCCGACAGCGGTTTGGCAAAAATTGGCTCACACACGGTACGAATGGCTGCTTCAAATTCTTCCACTTTGGTATCGGCGGGCACCCAACCACTGTCGATATGGAGCTGGGCCACTTTATGATAATCGCGATTAAAAAAGGCGAGAAAGTTTTCTGCCAAATAACGCTGATCTTCTTTGTTTAGAGTGCCGACGATGCCGCAATCGATACCAATATATTGAGGGTCTTCAGGGTGTTCACGCGAAACAAAGATATTGCCAGGATGCATGTCGGCATGGAAAAAGCTATCGCGAAAGACCTGAGTAAAAAACACCTCTACGCCACGCTCCGCCAATAATTTCATATTGGTATTCTGCGCCGTTAGCTCGTCGATATTGGCTACCGGAATACCGTAGATGCGCTCCATAACTAACAGGTTTTTACGACATAAATCGCTATAGACTTCTGGAATGTAAAGCTCTTTGGCATTCAAGAAATTGCGTCGTAACTGAATCGCATTGGAAGCCTCTCGCGCCAAATCCAATTCATCAACAATGGTTTTGCGGTATTCTTCTACCACTTCGCGAGGACGCAAGCGACGGCCGTCACTAAAGAAGCGAGCAAACCAGCCAGCTAAACGCTGCATCAAAGCAATGTCAGACAAAATGGTCTGCTCAATGCCCGGTCGAATTACCTTTAATACCACCTCTTGGCCATTCTCCTTCAAACGCGCGGTATGCACCTGAGCGATGGAAGCCGAAGCCAAGGGCTGCATGTCAAAGTCATCAAATAGGCTTTCCACCGGCTGCTCTAAGGCCAGTTCAATTTGTTGCTTGGCCAGCTCACCACTAAAGGGCGACACCTGATCTTGCAACAACGCTAGCTCATCGGCAATTTCTGGCGGCAGCAAATCCCGGCGGGTAGACATCATCTGACCGAATTTAATAAATACCGGCCCTAGCTCTTCCATGGCAAAACGTATTCTGGCACCAGCAGAGTCATCTTTATGCTGGTTGCGCCACCAAAAAACCAGCGAGCGTAACAACCGTAAAGGCCACGGCCATAAACGTTTAGGTAGCAGTTGGTCTATGCCATAACGGCATAGGGTGCGGTTAATCTGCCTGAATCGAGCAAACTCTTTGGGGGTCATTTACTCAAGCCCTCAATACGACGAGCTAACTGTTCACAGTCAGCCGCGAGGGTTTGTACCTGACGCTGCCAACTTTGGTATTCCACTTGCCCCACGGATAACTTCCATTCTTCGTTAGCTAATTCGGTCAATTTCACTGGTGCTTGGGCAAAGGCCTTGCTTAGGGCTTCAGCCAACATGCGGCTCTTTGACAACAGTTGATAAGCCGCCACATCACCAATTCGCTGCGACAGTTTTTCTTCTAAATCTGGCTCTAATTGCAAAAACAAATCGGCGAACTGCTGCGCCAATTTAATATCGCCTTCTAGCTGCAGCTTATCTTGCTTAATCAGGCTGAGAATACGATCGGCCTGCTTAAGCTCGGCCAAGGTAAATACATTCAAGCTTAAGCGGCAGTCTGGCTCGCCTTCATACTTGTTCAATACATCAAGTTGTTGCTCGCTCACCACAAAATAGCAGCAAGGCAGAGGTTGAATGGTAATCGCCAGCACCTTACCGGCTAATTGGCTGCGGCGCTGAGTGCTGCCCTCGTCCAAATTGAGCAGTTGATTGCTAAGCGCTTCTACGCCAGCAGAGAACAAAGATGATAGCGGCATAAGGGCCTCTTAAAACTTATAACCGCGATGCAGTGCTACCACGCCGCCAGTTAAGTTGTAGTATTCCACCCCTTCAAAGCCCGCTTGTTGCATCATCTCTTTTAAGGTTTCTTGGTCAGGGTGCATGCGAATAGATTCAGCTAAGTATTGATAGCTATCGGCATCGTTAGCAATCAATTTGCCCATTTTAGGCAATAAATGAAAAGAGTAAGCATCGTAAACCTTGCTCAAGACTTTGGTTTCTGGCTTAGAAAATTCCAATACCAGCAAGCGCCCACCAGGTTTAAGCACTCGATACATAGAACGCAATGCGGCATCTTTATCGGTCACATTACGCAGGCCAAAGCTAATGGTAATAGCGTCAAAGGTATCATCAGGAAATGGCAGCGCCTCGGCGTTGGCTTGCACATAACGCACATTACCAACAATGCCCTTGTCGCGCAGCTTGCCCCGACCCATTTTAAGCATGGAGTCGTTAATATCGGCCAGTACCACTTCGCCCGTGGGACCCACTATACGGGAAAACTTAGCGGTTAAATCACCGGTACCACCGGCCAGGTCTAAGACTTTTTGTCCTGGGCGAACGCCACTGCAATCAATCGTAAAGCGTTTCCACAAGCGATGAATACCACCTGACATCAGGTCATTCATTAGGTCATATTTACTGGCAACAGAATGGAATACTTCTGCCACTAAACCCACCTTTTCGTCACGGTTTACTGTCTTATAACCAAAATGGGTGGTGTCTTGCTCAACGCTCATCTTTGCTTCCTACATTATGCGAACTGCCGCTAGTGTACTGTAGCTGAGAGAATGCTCCAAGGTTTGCACTAGATCTAGCCAATGATTTTTAACAAATCAGCGGCTTAAATTGAAAAGCGCCCCATAGGGCGCTTAATTCACGTATCGGCGGTCAAACCCGGAGCGGGATTTTTCCATGCTCTACGGTGTTGCTCATGGCTTGGTGTATCGACTACCACCTCATCCAGCTTGGCACGAATACGGCCATCGAGATCGACGCCAATGTCTTTGGCTATGTGGGCACTAATTCCCTCTATTCGCCAAGATTGCTGGCGTTGTTGTTTAAGCCAACGTTGGGTTTCTAAATGTTGTTGATAACGGGCTAACAGCCCAATGGTTAAACTTAGTAGACGAATTTTAAGTGACATCATGTCTCGTTCTCCTTGATAGAGAGCGAAGTGACACAGAGGGGAGAAATAAGTTAGCACAATCCTTCACTGCGACACTTCGCAGCTCGGATATAAATGGAAAGATCAATCCTTAACTGCGGCGTCCCTTGCTAGACATGCGATGTTTGAAAAAACAGGCGCGTACCAGCGTTGACATAGCTCGAAGCGAGCAAGTTGCTAAATAATGATATTTATTCATTGTCGGCCTCGTTCTAAGCAGTAAGTAATTGAAGTTATAAGCTAACCTGCTATTGACTAAATCACAAGCAAATGTTCACACTAAAAACACTCTTGGTTAGACCAGCAAGATAAGTATCTTAGTTTAATATGCCTTGGTTAGTAATTAGGCTCACTAGGTAGGCCTGCTTTGCTTCATGTAGTACAGTATCAGAGAGGTTATGTATGAATTCAGGCGGCCACGGCAGCTACCAAATTTTCAGTGAAGACGACTTTGTTTATGCTCGGCTTTACGACAGCTGGAATACCGTTACCACCCAGCAATATAGCCAACAACTCACTAACGTAGTTAATCAGTTCAAGCAACAGCCATGGTCTGCCATTTTTGATTTTCGTCGCTGGCAATTGATGACTCCAGAAAGCATTCCCATTATGCGAGAGCAAATCAACTGGGCGCTGCAACATAAACTAAGCCACTGTATTTATCTTGTTGAACAATCAGGTATTTTGCAGTTTCTAGTGCAGCGCGTTCATGCCGAGCTGGTACCACATCATTGTAAATTTGTGCAGCTCAATAGCATTTCGGCCTGCCAGCAACAGCTGGCAGACTGGCAAATAGCCTTACCAGAAAGCATCGCTCAGCAACTAAACGCCAACTAACGAATAGATTGTCGACAATCCCTCGCTTAAGGCGGTGTTTGTAAACAAAACCCGCCTTAAATGACGTTTTAGTGCCGATTAAACTAAAGTATTAGTACAAATTGTCGACAATTATTTGATCGCAGCGCAACATTCGATCTACACTCTGCAACAATTTAGTAACCAGTGTGTAATTGCAATGTCTCAAGCAGCGACTTTAAATGGCACCAGCGACAAGCAGAATCTGTTATCGCAAAACCTCAGCGATACCCTGATTGAAGCCATCGTTAGTGGCCAGATAGCCCAAGGCAAAAAAATATCAGAGCCAGAACTGGCTCGACACTATGGAGTAAGTCGCGGCCCGCTGCGCGAAGCCATCCTCAAGCTACAAGGCATGGGCTTAGTAGAACGCGTTCCCCATGTTGGTGCTCGAGTGGTGCAACTCAACCCGCAGCAACTGATCGACATTTACTCGGTGCGCGAAGCCCTAGAAGGCATGGCCTGTCGCTTAGCCGCCACCCAGCTAAGCAGTCAACAACTTAGCGAGTTGAAAAACCTACTGGAACATCACCAGCAGTATTTACAGCAGCATCAGGGCAAAGCCTACTTCGAGCAACACGGCGATTTTGACTTTCACTACTTGATAATCAAAGGCAGTAATAATCAGTATTTGGTGAACTTGCTCTGCGACGAGCTCTACCACCTGCTACGGATGTACCGCTATCAAGCCAGTAAACAGGTTTCTCGGCCCGAACGCGCCCTGCAAGAGCACTGGGCGATTTGGCAAGCCTTAGCCGACCGCGATGGTGAACTGGCCGAGTTACTGATGCGCCGCCATATTGCTCGCGCTCGCAAAGCCATTGAACAACAACACCAGCAAACCTTTCCCGACCAAAGCTTAGAAGCCAATGCTTCTACCAGACAACCCCAAGGAGTATAGCCATGAGCACACCTGCCTCACCCGGCGCGCGCTTTCGCCAAGCCGTGAAAACGCAGCATCCATTACAGATTGTTGGCACCATCAACCCCTATTGCGCAATGATGGCCAAACGCGAAGGCCATCAAGCCATTTATCTTTCCGGTGGCGGTATCGCCAATGCCTCATATGGCTTACCCGACTTGGGTATTACCACTATGAACGACGTATTAGAAGACGTACGTCGCATCACCGCAGCCTGTGACCTACCGCTATTGGTAGATATTGATGTCGGTTTTGGTGGCGCCTTTAACATTGCCCGCACCGTAAAAGAAATGATCCGCGCCGATGCCGCCGCGGTGCACATGGAAGACCAAGTGGCCCAAAAACGCTGCGGCCACCGTCCCAACAAAGCGATTGTGTCCAGCGATGAAATGGTAGATCGCATCAAGGCCGCGGTAGATGCGCGAGTCGATCCTGAATTTGTGGTCATGGCACGTACCGATGCGCTGCAAATTGAAGGCATGGGCGGTGCCATCGAACGTGCTTGCCAATACGTAGAAGCCGGTGCCGACATGATTTTCCCCGAAGCCATGTTGACCTTAGAACAGTACCAACAGTTTGCCGAAGCGGTAAAAGTACCGATCTTGGCCAACATTACTGAATTTGGCCAAACCCCCTTATTTAGTGGTGAAGAGTTAGCTGGCGTAGGCGTAGACATGGTGCTCTACCCGCTATCGGCCTTCCGCGCCATGAACCAAGCCGCGGTCAATGTATACCGCAGCCTACGTGAGCATGGCCACCAGCGAGAAGTGGTAGACAGCATGCAAACCCGTGCTCAGCTCTACGACTACTTGGGTTACCACGACTATGAGCAAAAGCTCGACCAGCTATTTAGCAAAAAATAATTAGCAAAAATAAACCCAACAACTACGTGAATGGGCTTAGCGAGCAGGCGAAGACTTAGCCGCCCAGCCCCATTAGCCAGCCAATATATGGCGCTGTATGCGCCTTGCTGGTTAAACCAAGCAATGAATGAAAGGAGAACATCATGGTACAAAAAGCTTTAGGAGGCGCAGGCTTACGCGGACAAAGTGCAGGCGAAACCAAATTATGCACCGTGGGTCAAAGCGGCTCAGGTCTGACTTATTGTGGTTACGATATTAGCGAATTGGCCGAACATGCCAGCTTCGAAGAAGTGGCTTACCTGTTATTCAACGGTGAACTCCCCAATTGCGAGCAATTAGCCGCTTATCACGACACCTTACACAACCTGCGTGAACTACCAGACTCACTCAAGAAAGTACTGGAACTGATCCCCGCCGACGCGCATCCCATGGATGTAATGCGCACTGGTGTATCAATGCTAGGCAACCTAGAAACTGAAGCCAATTTTGACCAGCAACAGCATCATACCGACCGCCTACTGGCGGCACTGCCTGGGATTATCTGTTACTGGTATCGCTTCAGCCAAACCGGCGAGCGCATTTCTACTCAAAGTTCGGCTAAATCTATCGCCGGACACTTCTTACAGTTACTGCACGGCAAGGCACCCGAACCTTTACACGAGCAGGTGATGCAATGTTCATTAATTCTCTACGCTGAGCATGAGTTTAACGCCTCAACCTTTACCGGCCGGGTGATTGCCTCAACCTTATCCGACATTCATTCTGCGGTAGCCGGTGCAATTGGTGCACTGCGCGGCCCCTTGCATGGCGGAGCCAACGAAGCCGCCATGGCGATGATTGAAAACTGGACCAGCCCAGAACAAGCTGAGCAGGAAATCATGGGTATGCTGGCCCGCAAAGATAAAATCATGGGTTTTGGCCATGCCATCTATCGTACCAGCGATCCACGAAATGCCTTAATCAAGGCCTGGTCGAAGAAACTCAGCGAAGCCAGCGTCGACCAGCACCTGTTTGCGGTCTCAGAGCGAGTGGAAGAAGTGATGTGGCGCGAGAAAGAACTGTTCTGTAACGCCGATTTTTTCCATGCCAGCGCCTATCATTTCATGGGCATTCCCACCCCACTGTTTACCCCGATTTTTGTTTGTTCACGGGTTAGTGGTTGGGCCGCTCATATTATGGAGCAGCGGGCCAATAACCGCATTATTCGTCCTAGCGCCGACTATACTGGCAGCGAGCCTCGTGCTTACGTGCCCTTAGCCCAACGCGCTTAGTCGCCCGGTCAGTGGAGCTAGAGCTCCACTGAATTGTTCCTTTAGCTGTGGAAACACTTATGAATACCGATTACCGCAAACCTTTAGCTAATAGCCAATTAGACTATTTTGATACCCGCGCAGCGATTGAAGACATCCAAGCCGGCGCCTACGCAGGCCTGCCCTATACTTCTCGAGTTCTGGCCGAAAACCTAGTACGGCGCTGCCCACCAGAGCAGCTCACTGCCGCCCTAAGCCAAATAATTCAACGCAAACGCGACTTAGACTTCCCTTGGTACCCAGCACGCGTGGTGTGCCACGATATTTTGGGACAAACGGCTCTGGTAGATTTGGCGGGTTTACGTGACGCGATTGCCGAAAAAGGCGGCGATCCGGCCAAGGTAAACCCCGTGGTACCCACTCAGTTGATTGTTGACCATTCCTTAGCGGTGGAACACGCCGGTTATGAAAAAGATGCCTTTGCCAAAAACCGCGCCATTGAAGACCGCCGTAACGACGACCGCTTTCACTTTATCAACTGGTGTAAAACCGCCTTTGAAAACGTTGATGTTATTCCCCCTGGCAACGGAATCATGCACCAAATCAACCTGGAGAAAATGTCGCCGGTGATTCAAGCGCGTGACGGTGTGGCCTTTCCCGACACCCTAGTAGGTACCGACAGCCATACTCCGCATGTGGATGCGCTGGGTGTCATCGCCGTGGGCGTAGGTGGTTTGGAAGCCGAAAACGTAATGCTAGGGCGCGCTTCCTACATGCGCCTGCCAGATATTATTGGCGTAGAGCTGACCGGACAACGCCAAAGCGGCATTACCGCCACCGACATCGTACTGGCCCTCACCGAGTTTTTACGGGAGCAGCGTGTAGTATCTAGCTACCTAGAGTTTTATGGGGAAGGTGCCGCACAGCTCACCCTAGGTGACCGCGCTACCATTTCTAATATGACGCCGGAATTTGGCGCTACCGCGGCGATGTTCTACATCGATGATAAAACCATCGACTACCTTAAACTGACCGGCCGCGAAGCCGAACAAGTGGCGCTGGTGGAAAACTACGCCAAAACCACGGGTTTATGGGCTGACCAACTCAGCGAAGCGCAATATGAGCGCGTGCTGCGCTTCGATTTGTCGACGGTGGGTCGTAACATTGCCGGGCCATCCAACCCGCATCGCCGCGTGGCCACTAGCGAATTAGCCAGCCACGGCATTGCCGCGCCAGTCCCCACGCAAGAAGGGTTAATGCCGGATGGCGCCTGTATTATTGCCGCCATCACCAGCTGTACCAATACCTCTAACCCGCGCAACGTGATTGCCGCCGGTTTACTGGCACGCAACGCCAACAAACTGGGGTTGAGCCGCAAACCCTGGGTGAAAACCTCCTTGGCTCCCGGCTCTAAGGCGGTACAACTGTACCTAGAAGAAGCCCAGTTATTACCCGAGTTAGAGCAGTTAGGTTTTGGTATCGTGGCTTTTGCCTGTACCACCTGTAATGGTATGAGCGGGGCTTTAGACCCTAAAATTCAACAAGAGATTATCGACCGCGACTTATATGCAACGGCGGTATTGTCCGGTAACCGTAACTTCGACGGGCGCATTCATCCCTATGCCAAACAAGCCTTCTTGGCCTCTCCACCACTGGTGGTAGCCTACGCGATTGCCGGCACCATTCGCTTCGACATCGAGAAAGATGCACTTGGCCACGATAGCCAAGGCCAGCCGATTACCCTAAAAGACATTTGGCCCAGCGATGAAGAGATTGATGCGGTGCTCGAACAAAGTGTAAAACCCGAGCACTTCAAGCAAGTCTATGAGCCGATGTTTGATATTAAAGTGGATTACGGTAGCAGCAGTTCACCGCTGTATGAGTGGCGACCACAAAGCACCTATATTCGCCGCCCGCCATACTGGGAAGGGGCGCTAGCAGGACAACGCAGCTTACAAGGTATGCGACCTTTGGCGGTGTTGGGCGACAACATTACCACCGACCATCTATCGCCCTCCAATGCGATTATGCTAGACAGCGCCGCCGGTGCCTACCTAGCCAAGATGGGGCTACCCGAAGAAGATTTTAACTCTTATGCCACCCACCGTGGTGACCACTTAACTGCCCAACGCGCTACCTTTGCCAATCCCAAACTGTTTAACGAAATGGTGCTGGAAAACGGCCAAGTGAAACAAGGCTCGCTCACCCGCTTAGAGCCCGAAGGCTCAGTAATGCGAATGTGGGAAGCCATTGAGTGCTACATGCAGCGCCAACAGCCACTGATAATTATTGCCGGTGCCGACTACGGCCAAGGCTCGTCGCGCGACTGGGCAGCCAAGGGTGTCCGGCTGGCGGGGGTTGAAGTGATCGTGGCTGAAGGCTTTGAGCGCATCCATCGCACCAACCTAGTGGGCATGGGCGTATTGCCACTGCAGTTCACCGAAGGCAAGACTCGCCACAGCTATCACATTGATGGCAGCGAATGTTACGACGTAATTGGCACGCCTGCCCCCGGCGAGCGGCTCACACTGGTGATCACTCGTGCCAACGGCGAACGTATCGACTTACCGGTGATTTGTCGCTTGGATACAGCCGAAGAAGTCTCGGTTTACCAAGCCGGTGGCGTACTACAGCGCTTTGCTCAAGATTTTCTCGAAAATCAGCAGCCAGCTTAAGGAGCCGCAGATGAAGCCAGTAAAACAAATCCGCATTCCGGCCTGTTATATGCGTGGCGGTACCAGCAAGGGGTTGTTCTTCAAGCTAGAAGATCTGCCCAGCGCCGCTCAACAGCCCGGTGAAGCACGCGATAAGCTGCTGCTACGAGTCGTGGGCAGTCCCGACCCTTATGCCAAACAAATTGATGGCATGGGTGGCGCCAGCTCTAGCACCAGCAAAACCGTCATCCTTGCCAAAAGCCAACAGCGCGAGCACGACGTCGACTATTTATTTGGCCAAGTGGCTATTGATAAGGCCTTTGTCGACTGGAGTGGTAATTGCGGCAACCTAACCGCTGCCGTGGGCGCCTTCGCCATATACAGCGGCTTGGTGGATCCGGCCAGAATTCCGCACAATGGCTTTGCTAGTGTGCGTATTTGGCAAGCCAATATTAAAAAAACCATTATCGCCCATGTGCCAATGGTGGATGGCGAAGTACAAGAATGTGGCGACTTTGAGCTAGACGGCGTGACTTTTCCCGCCGCCGAAGTGCAAATTGAATTTGTCGACCCAGCCGATGGCGACGGAGCGCTATTCCCCACCGGACAACTCCTTGAGCAACTGGAAGTGCCAGAGCTGGGCAGCTTCACCGCTAGCATGATTAACGCCGGTATTCCCACCATCTTCCTCGATGCGGCGGAGCTTGGCTACCGCGGCACCGAGCTACAGGAAGAGATAAACAACGACCCTCAAGCGCTAGCCAAATTTGAAAAGATTCGCGCCTATGGCGCCTTAAAAATGGGGCTAATTGAGCAACTAGAACAGGCGGCGCAGCGCCAACATACGCCCAAAGTGGCTTTTGTCGCACGCTCGCAAGACTACTTAAGCTCTAGCGGTAAAGCGATTAAGGCTACCGACAACGACTTATGTGTTCGCGCCCTATCCATGGGTAAATTACACCACGCCATGATGGGCACCGCAGCCGTGGCAATTGCTACAGCGGCAGCCATTCCCGGCACCTTGGTTAACCAAGCAGCGGGCGGCGGCGAGCGTGAAGCCGTGCGCTTTGGCCACCCCTCGGGCAGCTTAAAAGTAGGAGCTCAGGCGCGTTATCAAAACAATCGTTGGCAAGTCGACAAGGTGAGTATGAGTCGCAGCGCCAGAATCTTAATGGAGGGTTGGGTTCGCGTACCCAGTGACAGCTTCTAAGTGAAGTCGCCATGGAGTTAACCCAACAAATACATCCGCCCCTTGCCAAGTAGTGTGTCGCTTAGGGACGAGGAGGAACTATGAGTTATCAGCAACAAGCACAATTTGCCCAGCAACAGCCCGAACAGTTTTGGTTAGAACAGGCCCAAAAACTGGCCTGGTATAGCCCACCGCAACAGGCTCTAAGTCAAGACCAACACGGTAACTACCGCTGGTTTAAAGGTGGCAGTTTAAACACCGCCTACTTAGCGCTAGATTACCATTGCGAAAGCGGTCGCGGCGAACAAACCGCACTGATTTACGACTCTCCGGTGGCCGGACAGCAGCAACAGTTCAGCTTTAATCAATTGCGTGATGAAGTCGCCAAAACGGCAGGTATGCTGGCTGAGCAAGGCGTCAGTAAAGGCGACCGAGTAGTATTATACATGCCGATGATTCCTCAAGCGGCCATCGCCATGCTGGCTTGTGCCAGACTCGGCGCAATTCATTCGGTGGTATTTGGTGGTTTTGCCGCGCAAGAATTAGCGGTGCGCATCAACGATGCCCAACCCAAGGTGATACTCACCGCCAGTTGCGGCTTAGAAGGCAGCAAGGTGATCAACTACTTACCCATGGTCACCCTCGCCCTAGAACAAAGTACCCAGATGAACACACCGGTGCTGGTGTGGCAGCGCCCACAACAAGCGGTGGGCTTTAACCAGCAATATTTGAACTGGCAAAGCCTGCAACAACAAGCGCAACCACATGACTGTGTGCCAGTAGATGCCACCGATCCGCTGTACATTCTGTATACCTCTGGCACCACTGGCAAACCCAAAGGTGTGGTACGGGATAACGGTGGTCACGCCGTGGCCATGCATTATTCGATGCAAACCGTTTATAACATGCAACCCGGCGAAGTATTTTGGGCCGCCTCCGATGTGGGCTGGGTAGTGGGCCATTCTTACATTGTATATGCCCCGTTAATTTACGGTTGCACCACCATTTTATATGAAGGTAAACCAGTGCGTACCCCCGATGCAGGAGCATTTTGGCGGGTCGCCAGCGAGCACAAGGTGAAGGTCTTATTCGCCGCCCCTACCGCCTTTCGTGCCATTAAAAAAGAAGATCCCGATGGCCTGCTAATTAAAGACTACAACCTTAGCCAACTGCGCGACATTTTCATGGCCGGTGAACGCCTCGATCCCCCCACTCTGGAGTGGACCATCAACAAAACCGATAAACCGGTGACCGACCACTGGTGGCAAACCGAAACCGGCTGGGCGATTGCCGGCAACCCGATAGGTTTAGAGCGGATGCCGGTTAAACCCGGTAGTGCCAGCAAACCTTTACCGGGTTATCAGGTGAGTATTTTGGATGAGATGGGTGACCCCTGCGAGCCAATGCAACAAGGTTTTATTGCCATCAAGCTGCCACTGCCTCCGGGTTGCTTACCCACGGTATGGGGTGACCAAGCACGCTTTGAATCGGCCTACTTAAAACAGTTCCCTGGTTATTATGTCTCGGGGGATGGCGGCTACATCGACCAAGACGGTTATCTGTTTGTTATGGGACGCATCGACGATGTAATTAACGTTGCCGGGCATCGCTTATCTACAGGCGAAATGGAAGAAGTAGTGGGAGCGCACCCTGCGGTAGCAGAGTGCGCGGTGATCGGCAGCCATGATGAACTAAAAGGCCAAGTGCCCTTTGGCTTAGTGGTATTAAAGGATGGTGTGCAGCAAAGCGAACAGGAAATATCTAAGGAATTGATCCAAAAAGTGCGCAACGAGATTGGCGCGATAGCCTGTTTTACTCAGGCAATTATCGTGCAACGCCTGCCAAAAACTCGCTCAGGAAAAATTCTTCGCCGCACCCTGCGCCAACTAGCCGATGGAGAAGACTATGCCATTCCTTCCACCATCGATGATCCGGCCAGCTTAAGTGAAATTGAAGAATTAATGCGTCAAGGTCGAACCATGATTTAAAGCCTTAAACTACAGTGAGTTAAATCAAAAAAGCAGCTCTAGGGCTGCTTTTTATTGGC
>NZ_JBNKPP010000036.1:0-2398 GCF_050295395.1 Agarivorans sp. | reverse complement strand
AGACCATAACAAACATATTCATGGCTAAATAGTTAGCGAGTGGCTAGTTAGCAAGGGTAAAGTTGAACAGTGGGGTTGTTTAGTACAGAGTCACCCTCAGCAACAAACCCCGTAGGAGGCACTTCAGTGCCGAATCTAGACCATAACAAACACATTCACGGCTAAAGCCATTCCTACACGTACACTTTACCTAGACCCTAGAACCTAGAACCTAGAACCTAGAGCCTAGAGCCTAGAGCCTAGAGCCAGAGGGCGACGCAGCAAAAAACAACCCCACCGCGCGGCTGATCGCTGACGGCTGAAAGCTGATAGCTCTGTGTTGGGTTTCGCTGCGCTCTACCCAACCTACGCCAGATCCTCAAACTTTACTCTTTCTAACTCGTATCTTTCCCCTCTCTAACTTGCAACTTTACTCTCACAAACTTGCTTCACTTACCTTGTTATGCGATAAAGCGTTTTATATTTGTAATACAATTAAGGTTTGCTGTGTCTCGTAAGAAAACGACCAAGTCAAAAGGCTCTTCAGGTTTAAATCGTAAAAATAGTGAAGCATTTATTGCTAAGTTCTCATCGCATCCAGATACGCATCTATGCCCGTCGGGTTTAATGTATAAAGTGATTGATGATGTTGCAGGAGAGAGCGTATCAGAGTTCGATACAGTGGTTATTAATCAACGTATTATGCTTGCAGATGGCAGTGTCATTGCCGACAGTTATAAAGCGGGTATGCCTGAGGTTTTCGCATTATCCGAAGCTATAGAAGGGTTAAGAGAAGGGTTGCTATTAATGAATATCGGCTCTCGTTATGAATTTGTGATCCCCCCAGAGCTTGCTTGGGGTAAAAAAGGTAACGGTGGCAAGATTGGCGCAAATGCAGTGCTGCATTTTGATGTTCGTTTAATGCGTTTAGCTTAACTCTCTGAGCATAACAGCCTTAGCATAAGTCGACAGAGTATATAAAACGCGTTAACGTTCACTATTGGTATACTGAGGAACATTATGGACGCATTTACTTCACGAGTTTACTTTCTTCGCCATGGCGAAATCGCTACGCCTGGAATTCTTTCTGGGCAAATCGATGTCGATTTATCAGAGCTTGGTCTTAAACAAATGCGCCAAGCTTCTGCTGAGCTCATAAATTTAAATGCCATATATAGCTCTCCGCTAAAGCGTTGCTCAGTCCACGCTGATTATTTAGCAAAACAACACTTATGGCATGTACAGTATAATAATGCCCTGAAAGAGTTTAATTTTGGTGATTGGGATGGCCAAGATTACCAACAGCTTTGGCAGCAAACGAGTAAACCTCATATCGGTGATTTTTGGCAGCACCCTTGGCAAGTAAACGTACCTAATGGTGAATCTATGGCAGACTTTTACGCTCGGGTAGAGGCATGGTGGCACACGTTTTTGCAATCATTGTGTGAATCTAAGCATGAACAGTCATTGGTAATTAGCCATGCTGGGGTGATTAAACAAATTCTCGCTATTGTTTGTCAGATGCCAAAACAATCAGCCACACATTTAAATGTTTTCCATATTCCTTATGCAGGGCTAATTACAGTTGATGTATATATAGATGAACAAGGACAAGCTTGGCCTAAAATTGTTTTTTAGCCATCTAGAGCGATATTCATTGAATTATTTACTTAGCCCGCCATAATACTCATATGCTATGGAATGGGGTGAAATTCTCCAGCTGTTCCCGCAACTGTAATCCATCTAAATAATGGTCAGCCAGATACTTAGCACTAACAATTAATCATCGAGCGGGTCAACTCACGTCATTTTCTGGTACTTACCAGTGCTTTCTTGTGCGTTGCGATTACTCGCCAAGAGAGAATAAGCTTGCAACAAAATAGCCTTAGCGCTGCGCCATTAATATCAGTGTCTGATTTAAGTTGGGGTACTGCGAATAAAACGATACTTAAATCAATTAACCTTGAGTTTAACGCTGGGCAGTTTATCGGTCTACTCGGCCCTAATGGAGCTGGTAAATCAAGCCTGTTGCGCTGTCTTTATCGTTACTTGAAACCTCAGCAAGGGGCTGTGCTACTAAGCGGTCAAGATATCTGGCAAATCAGTGCTGACGAATATGCAAAGCAGGTTGCTGTGGTTTTACAAGAGTCTCCATCGCAGTTTAATTTGTCTCTTTTCGACGTGGTGAGTTTAGGCTTAACACCTCATAAGCGACTTTTCAGCGGTACGTCTACCAATGATAAGCAGCGTGTTTTTCAAGCGATTGAGCAGGTTGGTTTATCTCATCACAGTGAACAAGCATTTGATTCGCTCTCTGGTGGCGAAAAGCAAAGAGCGCTCATTGCGCGCTCAATCGTACAACAACCTAAGTTGCTCATCATGGATGAGCCTACCAGCCACCTTGATGTTAAATACCCAC
>NZ_JBNKPP010000035.1:0-3086 GCF_050295395.1 Agarivorans sp. | reverse complement strand
ACCGGTGTAAAGCAGGGCTTTTTTGCTACTCAAGCGTTCAACATAAGGTTTTAATTGCTCGCGGATCTGGGCTTCTTGTTCGGCGATCAAGATTTCAGTTTCTACTACTAATTGTGGGTCTTTGACTAACTTGGCAAAGTTTCTTAAAGAGGCTGAGGTATCTTCTATGCCGTAAAAACTGCCTTCAAACCAAGGAATATCCCAACGCTCTTGCAGCATGCGCGCTACGTTAATTTGGGCGCGTGAGCACACTACCATGGCGGCATCGGCGCGGTGCATGGTTTGAATTTCGTGGTAGCGGGTATCGCCAGACATACAGCTGAGTACCCGATAACCAAGACGCTCTAACAAGGGGGACACATGCCAAAACTCACCGGCAATGTTGTACTCACCAATCAATACAATGTCGTTAACCTTACGACTAGGGTCATGCTTCATTAAAGGCTTGGCTGGCGGCTCGGCGCTGCCGATGACCTGCTTCACCATTACCTCACCAGCGATCCGGTTGCCTAGGTTTTTACTGCCGTAAAAGCCTGCGGCATCCACTGCTACCACCGGAATAGCCCAACGCTCTTGGGCTAGCTTACAAATTGCCTGCACGTCGTTACCTTCTAGCGAAGGTACACAGGTAACATAAACAAATACTGCTGGCGGCTGATGTTTTTCTATGACTTGTTTGATGGCATGTAACAGCCGTTTCTCGGCGCGCCCCATGATCACATCTTGTTCGTTTAAGTCGGTGGTAAAACCTAAACGAAATAAATTACGCCCCGAGGCGCGGGTGCCCCGATTGTTCCAACTATTGCCCGCACAGGCGATGGGCCCATGAATGATATGGGCCACATCGGCAATCGGTAATAAGGTAATTTGGGCGCCGTCGAAACTACAGCCACCGGCGGTAGCACCAGGGGTGGGACGGGCACAGCCACTTTTTTCTCCGTCGTTATGCTCGCAAGCAGGTTCGTCCAATAACTCGGCTATTTCACTTCGCTTCATGCTTACTCCTCATAACATTTGCCATCAACACTGACAAAAGGTCTCGAAAGCAGCTCTGCAACGAACAGGCCATATTTTAAGTTATTGTTTTAAATATATTTCTTATTGTAGCAAATACGACAAAAGGCCAACAAAACACATTTCTAGCAGATGAGCAGTTTAATCTGTGAGGCAATAGACTCAAGCTAAAGACTTAACCCTCAGTTAGGGCACCAATTTAGCCAGCAGTTGATCCAGTTGCTGCTGCTCCTCTACTGATAGCGGCTGCATAAACTGGCGTTCAGTTTGTTGTAGTTCCACCACTACCTGTTCTACCAGCTGTTTCCCTAAGTCACTTAGCTTAACCAACTTACTACGTTTATCTTCAGGATTGGCCACCCGCTCAATTAACTCGGCCTGTTCAAGCCGATTTAACACTTTAGTTAAACCGCCAGAGCTAAATAACATAGAGTGATACAGGGTGGTAGGTGAAAGACAGTGAGGTGCTGGTGTTCGGCGCAGTGTAGCTAAGGCGCTATAGTCGGCACCTTGCAGTTGGTACTTGTCAAACACCACTCCAACCGCGCAGCGTAAACCATGCTCGGCGCGGATCAAACGCAGCACCTGCGGTAGGATGCGTTGATGAGCTTGCGGCCAATTCATTTCAACATCTTCTAAAATACGGTCTACAGTTTGTTGTTTTTCCACTGTTTTTTATCCTAACAATAATACTCCCTAGGAATATATCTTGCCGGAAAGATAAAATCCAGATAAAATCTTTCTAGAAAGATTAATTTAGAGAAACTAATGCAGCACTCAATATCTAAACAATTGGTGGTATTTTTAGCCGCCGTTTTTGCCATGACGCCCTATGCCATCGATAGCTACCTTCCGGCCATCCCCAGTATTGCCGAAAGCTTTGGGGTAAAAACCTCGATGGTGGCGGTCACTGTTAGCATGTATGTATTTGGCATGGCAGTAGGCCAACTGATTGGCGGCCCTCTCTCAGACAAACGTGGTCGTAAATTCGCCATTATCACTGGTTTGAGCGTGTTTGCGCTGGGTAGCCTGATTCTCGCCTTCAGTGACAGCTTAGAATACTTCTGGTTTTGGCGGGTATTTCAATCTGTGGGCGGCGGCATTGCTGTGGTAGGGGTTCCCGCCACCATTCGCGACAACGCCGATGGCCGAGAAGCAGCTAAGCTGTTCTCGTTAATTATGTTAATCATGATGATCGCCCCTTCTATTGCGCCGTCGGTAGGAGCCTTTATCAATGCTGTATCCAGTTGGCATTGGATCTTTATTAGCTCAGGTGTGATTGCCATAGTAGTCGCCATTTGGGGGGCTGCGGTACTGCCCGCTAATAAGCCAAGCAAAGCTGGGGACAAAAGCTCGCTAACTTTCTTACAGGTGCTACAAAACCGTAAAGCCCGTGGCTATTTGATTGCCCAAGCGTTTTCTTACACGGTATTAATGGTCTTTATCACCAATGCGCCGTTTGCCTATATCGATCATTTTCAGGCATCGGAAAAACTGTTTTCCGGCCTATTCATCGTCAACATTGTTGGGCTAGTGATTGCCAACCGAGTGAATTCCTACTTATTAAATAAACACGATCCTGAAAGCCTATTGGCGAGATTTTTAAGCCTACAAGTACTTGGTGGTTTGGTGTTGATAGCCTCTATCATTCTAGCGCCTAGCAATATATGGTTTGCCGTGGTGGGCTTTGTTCTATGTATGGCAGCACACGGTGGCACTATGTCAAATGCTAGCGCCTCTTTTTTAAAACACTTTAAGCACGGAGCGGGCACTGCCTCCGCCCTACTCGGCGCAGTGCAGTTTTTTACCGGCGCAATTATTAGTGCAATCTCAGCTCTATTAACAGAGCACAGCCTATGGCCGATGGTATTAATAATGTTGGCTTCCACCGCTACAGCGTTAATCAGCACCATTAAAACCAATCAAAATAACCTAAATATGTTCAAGGCTACCGAAGTTGAATGCTGAATATAGGACATTTTATAGCCTAAACCTAAAACAATAAGTTTTAGCTATGCAAGGTGGCGTAAAGCGCTTTATATAAACCAATAAGAAAATACTTAGCGCCTAAA
>NZ_JBNKPP010000034.1:0-2472 GCF_050295395.1 Agarivorans sp. | reverse complement strand
GATGGGCCGCGAAGCTCAATTAAAGCAGAGGGAAGAATGAGTAGCGTGAGTTTACAAGCTTTGGATGAGGCCGACATACCCGCCTTAATGGCGCTAAGCCTTGCCCAAGAACAAAGCGCCTTTGTTAAGCCCATAAGCGATATTTTGGCGGCTATTAGCCCTGCGCAACGCGCTTATGTAATACGTTGCCGGCAGCAACTGGTGGGCTTTTTCATCATTGATAGAGATTACCCTTATGCTCGCGAGCTCGACTTACATGATGTGGCGTTATTACGTTCGTTCTTTATTGGCCAAGCCTATCAGGGGCGCGGTTATGCTAAACAAGCCTTGGCGCGGTTGCCTGCTATGTTAGCCTTACAAGGTGGGTTTAAACATGTAGCGCTTACCGTTAACTGCCGAAATAAGGCGGCGCAAGGTTTATATTTAGCGACAGGTTTTAGCGATAGTGGGGTATTGTATTTGGGCGGCCCGGCTGGACCTCAGCATATTTATGTTAAAACTTTAGCTTGAGGGGCTAGAACAGGAGGAGAATGGAAGCATAACCTAAGATTATGCTTCACAATTTGAAGTTAGATAACTTCAACATTGGCCGCTTGTGGGCCTTTTTGACCGTCTTCAACGTCAAACGCGACTTTCTGGCCTTCTTCAAGTGATTTAAACCCAGTACCTAGAATTGCACGAAAGTGAACAAACACATCAGCGCCAGATTCCTGAGAAATAAAACCAAAACCTTTTTTTTCGTTAAACCACTTAACGGTACCAGTGCTTTTAGACATTGTGTCTCCTGAAACGATTGAAATATTACTCTAATTTAATTTGCTTGGCTTTTTGCAGGGCTTGGTAATTTGGATAAACTATGCGCTGTCTTTTTTCAAGCGGACACATCATAACAACAACTTAGGGCTCGGCATAGCGACAGCAAGCCGCAAATAAGCTTTTGCTTGATAACGTTTTCAATGTCGTGATGCAGTTCACGAA
Source organism: Agarivorans sp. (assembly GCF_050295395.1). Lineage (NCBI taxonomy): Bacteria > Pseudomonadati > Pseudomonadota > Gammaproteobacteria > Alteromonadales > Alteromonadaceae > Agarivorans > Agarivorans sp. The sequence continues at coordinate 1,494 of NZ_JBNKPP010000034.1, read as the reverse complement.
AGATTCGCTTAAAAACATTCTTCAACATCGATAGTTGTGTGATTTGTGTCACTTAATGGCTTCTTCCCGCCAAGGTTTGCTGGGTGAATTGCCGAAAACGTTGCTCCAATAATAGCGCGTTGTTAGTTTCGCCACTCATGGCTAGCAGTTGTGCGGCCACTTCTGCGGTCGCCCACTGGCCTTTAATGGGTCGTGAACGCAAGCCATATTGCGAAGCTTGTTCTGCTGCAACCGATATTACTGGAAACTTATCTAACCAGGGGCTTTGGTGGAACATTTTCCGCGCCTCTCGCCAGCTGCCATCCAGCAGTATAAATAAGGGCTTTTTGCCGTGCGCTAATTCCACCTTATGTTTTACTCGTTCACTGGGGCTAAAGGCAGCGGGAAACACCACGTAGGGTTGCCATTGGTCTTGTTGGCAAAGCGCCAGTAGCTCTGTATTTGGCTCGGTGCGGCTCCAAATGTAGGCGTAAGTATCGGGGATTAAATCGGCAATAAAGCGGCCGGTATTGCTGGGGCGCAGTACTTCCATGTTGTGCATCAATAACACAAAGCCACAAGCGCTGTTTTGCAGGATTGCTTGCTCACAAAAGCAATGTTGTTGAGGCATTTGGCAGCGGCTACAGCGAGCACGGCGGGCGCCTCGCCCCTTAAAATCAGTGGTGGCAGCGGCTTTGCGCTGGGCATAAAGTTGTAAAAAACGGTTCACAAGAGGGATCTGTAAGGACAAAACGCCAGTATAACCAAGCGCTGGGGGGAAGACTATATTTGCCTATTTAACGCGTTATTGCTCACCTGTATTGAGCGTTTCGGTTTCACTAGGCATTTATGATTGTTGGTGGGCTAAGGGGGAGCCAATAGAGGCGCTTGTGTAGTGCTTGCGAGATTTACTCACAGTATAAATATTATTAAAAGTGACTAGCCTACTCATGTTAGCTAGCCACGTTCGGTATTATATGGTGGGTATGTGGCTAAGCACACTCAGACCCGTATCACTCACATTTAGTTGAGTTACGCCAGTTTCGCCTACTAAAATTAAGCCTTGCTCGGTGGCGATTATATCTTTACAAGCAAACACATCATTGAGAGCTTGTTTCACTAATATATGACTAAACTCAGTGCTGTCGTCAGGGTTAGCTTCTAGTTGTAAAGCAACAAGGCCTTCAACCGCATCACATACGTAAAGAGTTCCCTCTCGCAGAGTTAAACCTACGGGTTCAGATAACTCACGGTACTCGGCTATCGCCACGCTGCTAGGTCTTTCTGTTGAGGCTCCTTCGTCCATCTCTTCCTGAGTGGGCGGCACATAGGCTAATATTTCGCTAGCATCATCAACAAATACGCCATCTCTAGTGCTGAGTTCGTTGTTACCATCTCTAGTGGTGTAATACACCATACCATCATGAGCGACTACAGGGTCGTAGGCTCGAATATGAGAAATATCAGCAACCCACTCTACGGCGGGGCGGTCTTGGCCGGTATTGCGATAAATAC
>NZ_JBNKPP010000033.1:0-2790 GCF_050295395.1 Agarivorans sp. | reverse complement strand
GCGTTAATGTTGTGCTCTTGCATCACCTGGTCATCGGTGCCACGTCGACCTAAGATGCCACCGTGTACTTTAGGGTGAAGGGTTTTTACCCGTCCATCCATCATTTCTGGGAAGCCAGTGTAGTTTGATACTTCAATAACTTCGATGCCGTTGTCGGCCAGTAATTTAGCGGTGCCACCAGTAGATAGGATCTCTACGCCTTGTTGAGCTAAAGATCGAGAAAATTCGATGATGCCTGTTTTATCTGAAACACTGATCAGTGCACGTCGAATCGGTCGAGCGTTTTCCATTGGGGTTTTATCCTCATTAGCAGTTATGTGCGCTAGCGGTACAAGTTGCCCGAAAAATAAACAACTTAGGTTTGAGGCGCGCATTTTACAGCAAAAGTGTGAAGAATGCGCCGTTTTTTAATCGATTAGTCTGAGTGGGGTAAGAAAATAAGTGATTGAAAAACCGATAAGTCCCATGGTGACAAAACCTTACATCGGCTTACTTGACCAAGTGGTCATTATTGGCTGCAGCGCTTAGCCGCCAATGGCCAGCATCGGCTAACTTAACTGCTTGTTAGGAAAGCTCTAATTGCTCGATTTCTTTCCACAAATCCACCGCATCGGCGCTAAGCATGGAATAGGTCATGATATCTCCACGCTGCTGGGCTTTGCTAGCGGTGGCCACTAAGGCATAGTATTTATTACGCTTACGTTTTAGCGAAATGGGTTTTAGTAAACTCAACATATTATGTCCTGCAAGGCTCATTGGCTTTAGCGTCATTATCGAAGCCGATAATGAAGGATTTATGACAGAGCACTGTTTTGCTGCAGAATGATCGGGCCGCTGCCTTGAGTGGCCAGTTGGTCTTCAGGGTTATATAGCGGGCAGTGCTGCATCGATAAACAGCCACAACCAATGCAGGCACTGAGCGAGTCTCGTAATACTTCTAGTTGTTTAATGCGTTGGTTGAGGGCGTCTTGCCATTGGGTAGATAACGCTTCCCAATCGGCTTTGGTGGGAGTGCGCTGTTGCGGTAAGCTGGCTAGTGCCTGTTTTATTTCGGCCAAGCTAATGCCTAAGGCTTGCGCTGCCTTAATCACCGAAACGCGGCGCAGCACATCGGAGCGATAACGGCGCTGGTTTCCGGCGTTACGCCAGCTTTGGATTAAGCCTTTGCTCTCGTAAAAGTGAAGGGTTGAGACTTTTATACCGCAGCGTTTTGCCACAAAACCCACACTTAAGGCTTGCCTGTTCATCATTTTCTCCTTTCAAAAATATCAGCTTAGGTAAAAAAACGCTTTACCTCAACTTAACTTGAGGTTTTAGTCTTGCTTAGGTGTAAACAAAGATAAGGAATAAAGCGATGTATTTGGAACACCTAAACCTAGTGGTTAGCGATATGCCACGTAGCTTGGCTTTTTATCAAGCCGCGCTTCCTCATTGGTCTATTCGAGGCGAAGGCGAGCAAAACTGGTATGGTCAGCAGCGGCGGTGGCTGCATTTTGGCGATCACCAGTTTTACCTCACTTTGAACGACCATGGCTATGGGCAAAATCGCGATTTGCAAAGCAATACCATCGGTATGGCCCATTTTGCCTTGGTCACACAAAACCTTGATGCCTTGATCCAACGTATGCAGCAAGCGGGCTTTGAATTGGCTCATCACGGCGCCGCCAGTCCGCATCGGCGTAATGTGTATTATCTAGATCCCGATAACTATGAAATTGAGTTTGTAGAATACCTGTCTGACCTGCCCAGTGAGCGTAATCTTTACGATTAGCCAGGGCAGCTAGCTTTAGCCTTGGTTGATTTGACTGCGAAAACGTAAAACTTCTTGACCCTGTACCTAGGTATAGGGTTTATCATTATCTTAAGGGAGGGCTTATGTTCAAAATTGGAGAATTGGCCAAGCAAACTGGCTTAAGTGTTGAAGCGCTGCGCTTTTATGAGCGAAAGGGCTTGTTAGCTCCCGCCGCTCGTGCGGCTAATCAGTATCGACAATATACCGAGCAAGATCTAAACCGACTGCACTTCATTCAGCGAGCTAAGCAGGCGGGCTTGTCGATTAAGGATATCGCCGAGCTGCTTAAGCTCAGAGACAATGCAACCTCGGTTCGCTGTAATGATGTGAGCCGAGTGGTGGGGCAAAAGCTGGCTAAGGTGCAGCAGCAATTACGAGAGCTGCAAGCCTTTGAGGCCCATTTAAAAAAACTTCACAGTGAGTGTTGTGGTGGCGAAGAAAGCGCCGAGTCTTGTTCAATACTAAAGGCCTTAGATGATGTTATGGAATAATTTATTAGCTTTGTTTTTGAGCGCCGCGCCTTGGCTATTTATTGGCTTTGTGATTGCCGCCACCATTAAATTGGGTGAACCCAGCCGTTGGCTAGCAAAACACCTAGGTAACAGCAAACCCAGTACCACGGTGAAGGCTGCCTTAATTGGCGCGCCTTTGCCTTTGTGTTCTTGTGGGGTCATTCCTGCGGCCATGGGGCTGCGCCGGGCCGGTGCCTCAAAGAGTGCAACCACCTCATTTTTAATTGCCACGCCTGAGACTGGAGTGGATTCGTTGGCGGTATCTTACGCCTTGTTAGGCCCGGTAATGGCTATCGTTAGACCCATCGCTGCTGTAGTGAGTGCCGTTGTGGCAGGCTTGTTAGTGGGCAACACCGAAACCGACACCGCTCCTAGCACCGCCGCTAAGTCTTGTTGCAGTGGCAGCAAGTGTTGCGCTGGAGAGACTAAACCCGCCGAGCAAACCAGCCTTAGCCGAACCATCAAAACTTGGCTACACAACTTTAA
>NZ_JBNKPP010000032.1:0-2511 GCF_050295395.1 Agarivorans sp. | reverse complement strand
ACGCTACTCATTCTTTCTTCTGCTTTAATTGGGCTTCGCGGCCCATCATCAATTGTTTGCGTGACAAGCCCCAGCGATAACCGCCCAGCGCGCCGTTACTGCGGATCACCCGATGGCAGGGAATAATATAAGCGATGGGGTTTTTCGCCACCGCGCTAGCCACCGCCCTAGTGGCCTTAGCCGAGCTAACATGCTCAGCCAAAAATTGATAAGAACATACATGACCATAGGGAATGTTTAACAAGGCCTGCCATACCTGAAGCTGAAAATTAGTGCCTTTTAGCCACAACGATAGGGGTTTGGCTGGCAGCTGTTGCTGACTAAATACTTGCTTAAGTAAGCTTTGAGCCTGGCTCTGGTCGGCAAGCAACTCGGCCTTCGGCCAAGCCAGTTTAAGCTCGTGTAAGGCTGTATCGGCTTGCTCACTTTCGCAAAAGCTTAACTGGCAAATGCCTCTGCTGGTACTGGCAATAAAGGCGCAGCCAAAGGGCGTATGGCCCCAGCCATAATAAATCACCAAGCCTTCACCTTGCATCTTCGCCTCTCCCGGCGTGACCGCCTGCACCGACACAAACAAATCATACAAGCGGCCAGCGCTAGATAAGCCCAGTTGCTGAGACAAATCCAGCACCGAACTTGAATACTGTAATTGTTGCTGGGCTTGCTGCAAGGTTAGGTACTGCAAGAAGCGTTTTGGCGATACGCCCACCCATTGGCTAAACAAACGCTGCATATGCGTTTCGCTATAACCGATGACCTTGGCCAGCTCACTCAGCTCGGGTTGTTGCTGCTGATGTTGCAGCAGATAGTCCATTGCTTGAGCAATAATTTGATATTCATGATGCGAGGGCAAACTAGCAGCGTCCATAAAGCCTCCGAAGTGGTTTAAGCACAATGTAACCGAAAAATCGCAACAGCTCGACCCGATAATTGCGAAGTAAAAATTAATCTAAAATTAGTCATTTCAGGCCGTGCTAAGTCTTGGTTATTAATAGAGAACCGCTATAATGCCGCCTTAATGTCGTAGTAGGTTAAGTAGTGTGATAAAACCAAAGGCAGCCAGCTGGATCAGCTTATATTTTTCAGGATTGTTTTTTGCTTGGGGTGTTTTCCTCCCCTTCTGGGCGCTATGGCTAGAAAGTGAAGGACTAAACCCCAGCCAAATTGGCCTTTTATTAGCGTGTAGTATGCTAGCCCGTTTCTTGGGTAACGTGCTACTGATTCCCCGCATCAAGGGTGCCGCCCAGCTGCTACCTGGCCTGCGCTGGTGTAGCTTTGCCAGCGTCATGGTGCTTACCAGCCTATGCTGGTTACAAGGCTACTTTTGGCTTACCGTACTCACCCTCGCCGCCAACTTCTTTATTGCCACGCTGATCCCGTTAGGCGACGCCATTGCCACCAAATGGGTCAGCCAGCTCAAGCTAGACTATGGCCGAGTCCGAGTATTTGGCTCAGTGGCCTTTATTATTTCATCCACCTTAATTGGCATTGGTCTGACTTACTTTTCTCACTCGCTGATCTTATATGCCACCTTAGGCTCGTTGTTGGCAATGTGGGGCCTAAGCCTGTTAACGCCAGCCTCTCCGCTACAAGATGAAGAAAGCACTGAACCGCACAGCAGCCGCCTCTGGCCAGTACTCAAACAGCCTTACGCACTTAAGTTTGTGGTGGTAACCGCGCTAATTCAAGGCTCGCATGCCGCCTACTACGCCTACTCCACCCTGTACTGGAAAAGCATCGACTACCCCGAGTCCACCATTGGTTATTTATGGTCGATTGGTGTAGCGCTAGAGATGAGCATTCTTATTTTTGGCAGCAAATGGTTTAAGCGCTGGAATGCCAATCAAATGTTTTTGCTAGCGGCCTTTGGTGCGGTACTGCGCTGGGGCATTTTTGGCAGCACCGAACTACTGCCATTAATGGCCTTATCGCAAGGTTTGCATGCCCTGACCTTCGCCCTCACCCAGCTAGCGGCGATTAAATACATCGCCACCGAGGCGCCGAAGCATCAGGCGATTCCGCTACAGGCGCTGTATTCGGCGATTGCCTTAAACATGGGTACAGCCCTGCTGACCTTTTTAAGCAGTAGCCTGTATGAGAGCATAGGCAGTGGTATTTTCTTGATCATGGCGGGGTTGTCGGCATTGGCTATTCCCTTGTTGTTGGTTAAGCCGAAGAAGCAGGTGAGCTAAGAGGTTGCCGTTTTCTGTGGCTGACAGCTTGTTTTGAGAGTTTGTTGAGGCGGTTGAACTCGTTTTCTTATTTGTTTTGATATCGAGTTGTTAGTGATGATTTCGCTCTGACGGTGCCGCTTTAAGTTTTTAAGATCAAAAGCTTTCGCCTACGGCGACGTCATTTTTCTTTCGCGAGCAAAGAAAAACGAAGCAAAAAGAAAGCTCGCCCTGCATCTTCTTAGATCCTGCGTTGCGCTTTCACAAGGGCGTTGAAGTAACTCGCTACGCTCAAACAGACTTCAACTCTGATCCCTTGTTCATTTGCGCTACTCGGCGA
>NZ_JBNKPP010000031.1:0-3143 GCF_050295395.1 Agarivorans sp. | reverse complement strand
GGAATAATTTCCAAACTAAAATTGGGTCGGTTTTCGGCCAGCAACACACCGTTCCTATCGTAGATAAGGCCGCGAGGAGGAGCTAAAGGCAATACCTTAATTCGGTTATCATTGGAGCGGGTAGTATAGGTTTCGTGTTGCTCAAACTGCAGATAGTAAAGGTTGCCCAATAATACGCAGATGAGAGCAAACGTGCCGACAATGGACACCACCGCGCGACGGTTAAATAACCGTGACTCAGCCGAATGATCTCGCAGGGCGACGCGCTTTCTTGCCATTGGTCGTGTTTATTCTCTGTGGTAAGGGTGGTTGGCGGTAATGCTCCAAGCACGATAGAGCGTTTCTGCGACAATAACCCTAACCATTGGGTGAGGCAGCGTGAGAGCCGATAACGACCAGCGTTGCTCAGCGAGTTGGATGCAGCTGGGGGCTAAGCCCTCTGGTCCGCCGATCAGCAGACTCACATCTCGCCCGTCCATTTTCCAAGCTTCCAGTTGTTGGGCTAGTTGTGGTGTAGTCCAAGATTTTCCAGTGACTTCTAGGGTAACCACACGGTTGCCCTTAGGGATTACCGCTAATGTGGCTTCACCTTCTTTGTCTAAAATACGTTTGATATCGGCATTTTTGCCGCGTTTCCCCGCGTTAACTTCGATTAGCTCTAAGGGCATATCTTTAGGAAAACGTCGCGCATATTCTTGATAGGCTGTTTCAACCCAGGCTGGCATCTTGGTGCCTACGGCAACTAGCTGTATTTTCATCCCGCTTTAGACTCTGCCGCCATTGGTGCCCATAGTTTTTCCAGTTGGTAGAAGTCACGAGCGCTGTCTTGCATCACATGCAATACCACGTCGCCTAGGTCTACTAGTACCCATTCAGACTCTTCCATGCCCTCGACTCCAATGATGTCTAAGTCGGCTTGTTTGGCTTCTTTTATCACATTATCGGCAATGGATTTGACGTGCCGCTTCGAGTTACCACTGCAAATTACCATGGTATCGGTCACGCTGGAGAGCTCACTCACATCGAGATTTTGAATATCTCGGCCTTTCATATCTTCGACTTTATCTACTACAAAATCGATCAGTTGTTGGTTTTGAATCAAAAGAACCCCAAATTTCAACTAAAAAGTAAGTATATCATGCTCTGTAAGGCGAGGTTAAGCGCCATACAGCTTATGTTCAATTATATACTCAAGCACCGCACCGGGAAGCTGGCTGCTTAATTCTGGCTCTAGCGAATGCGTAGCTAATTGTTTGCGCAGCTGGGTCGAGGATATCGGCATCGGTTGCAGCTGACAAAAATAGACTTTGCCCCTCGCCAGTTGATGTAAGTCGGCTACCTGGTGGCTTTGTTTGTCGGCTAACCAAGCTTTTAGCATTTGCGATAAGGCCGGTTGATAGCCGGGTCGGGCAATCACCAGCAAATGTGCATAGTCACACAGCTTTTGCCAATCACGCCAGTGGTCAAGCTGATTAAAAGAGTCCAGTCCCATCACAAAGCCGATATGCTGCTGAGGATATTGGGCGGCCAGTTCTTGCAAGGTTTCGCAAGTATAAGAGCGCCCACCGCGCTCCACTTCTCGCCAATCAAGCAGTAGCTCTGGGTAATCGGCTAATGCCAACTCGAGCAGCTGACGCCGGTGCTCGGTTGAGCAATGTTGTTGCTGTTTAAGTGGCGATAGCGCATTAGGCAGCAGCGTGATATCGGCTGCTTGTGTGGCCTCAACTAGCTGTTGGGCGCTAAGGATATGACCATTATGGATGGGGTCGAAGGACCCGCCAAAAAATAATTTCAGTTTGCTCATTGTGGCTTAGCAAGGATGAATATTAAACGTTCTAGTTGGTGCCAAGCATGGTTGCCGGCAAATTGCTTAATTGCTTTGTCTATTTCGGCCACCTGCAAGCGAGCTTGATTGATTTGCTGGGCGCTGTAGCGTTTGGCAGCACCACTGAGTAGGCCTTGGCGTTTGCTCCACACCGCATATTGTTTAAATAGACTGGCGTGATGGTTGCTTGGTTGAGCTTGTAAGGCTTGCAGCAGCTTAAACTCTTTGTCTAAACCCCAGTTGATGAGGGTAGGCTCTTCTCCTTCTAGCCGTAGCTGTTTGATGATCAGCAAGCTACGCGCAAAATCAGCGGCTAATATCGCATCAACTAACTGGAAACTGGAGAAGTGATTGGCATGAGATAAGCCCGATTCAATTTCTTTTAGCGAAGGAAGCTTGTTACCCCAGCGTAAGACTATGCTATTAATAGCTTGGTTTAGTGCCAGTAGATTACCTTCGTAATAATGCAGGAGTAAAGCAACCAGTTCTTGGTTATTACTTAAGCCTTGCTGTTGTAGGCGTTGTCTAATCCAGGCTTGAAGCTGCGCGCCTTCTGGCGGGTAGATAGTGACGACTAAGCCTTGTTGTTCTATTTGCTGATACCAGCTTTGCTTCTCATTGGCCTTGGTTAACTTGGGCAAACTAATCAGCAGCCGAGTTTCAGGATTGAGTAGGCTGAGTAATTCTTGTAGTTGGTTTTGTATGGCCTTATCTGGTGAGCGATCCAGTTGCAGTTCTATTAAGCGGTATTGGCTGAATAAAGACAGCTCGCCCATTGCGTCGAAAATAGTGGGCCATTGAAAGTCGCCGTCGTAACTAAAGCTGAGTCGTTCTTCCGCTAGACCTTGTTGCTTTAATTGCTGGCGAATGTAGTCGATGCTTTCTAGTTTAATTAGCGGCTCATCACCGGCAATTAAAAAGCAGGAGAAATTTGCCGGTTGCTGCTGAGCTAGGCGATCGGCATAAATCCGCATATTACCAGCTTACCGTTGCCAATTGGCGCATAATTTGGTCTGCGGCCATGGTGCGTAGTTCGCTGTATAACAACTCTCTTTCACGTTGTTTGGCCAGCGCGGCTAGAGGGTTGTCTTGGAAGTCGCGGTGTAAACGTACTTGCACTGGAAAATTGCCCTGATTGGCCACTTGCAGGTAACCGCCAACCCGATAACTTAACTCGTATTCTGCAACTTGACCGTTTTCAAACAAGGATAGGGTACGTTTGTTAATTTCTTCTGCGCCTATATACAGCGTGGGCACATTCTCCTGAGCAAATTCAAATACTGCTACGTTGTTTTGAGCTAGCCGTCTTTTTAACTCG